>NZ_QJUE01000004.1 GCF_003208055.1 Prochlorococcus marinus XMU1408 | reverse complement strand
ACCATTTACTTTTCTTTGGTGTTGCATGTATTTGGTTCGTTGAATGGGCCAGAATTCATGGAATTTATGACCCTGCAATAGGAGCTGTTCGACAGGTCGAGTACAACCTTAACTTGACTAACATTTGGAATCATCAGTTTGACTTCTTAGCCATTGATAGCCTTGAGGATGTCTTAGGTGGTCATGCTTTCTTAGCTTTCATCGAAATCACCGGTGGAGCCTTCCATATCGCCACTAAGCAAGTTGGTGAATACACCAAATTCAAAGGAGCTGGTCTTCTCTCAGCAGAAGCAATTCTTTCTTTCTCTCTAGCAGGAATTGGTTGGATGGCTGTTGTAGCTGCATTCTGGTGTGCCCAGAATACAACTGTTTACCCTGAAGCTTGGTATGGAGAAGCTTTGATCTTGAAGTTTGGTATCGCTCCTTATTGGATTGATAGTGTTGATCTCTCAGGAGGTCCAGCTTTCTTTGGTCATACAACTAGAGCTGCTTTGTCAAATGTTCATTATTACTTTGGATTCTTCTTTCTCCAAGGTCATTTATGGCATGCTTTGAGGGCTATGGGATTTGACTTTAAGAAAGTTCTTAAAGAACCTCTCCCTGCACAGCTTTATTGATTCCTTGAAAATTTGAATTTTTTAGAGAGAGGGAATTTAACCCTCTCTTTTTTTGTCTCTAATCATTTGCTTTAAAATTTTTATCGATTGCTTCAATGAAATTCTCTTCAATCATTGATTTAATAAACCAAATAAGACTTAACTTCTCTTTTATATCTGCAAAAAAGAATTTCAAACATAACGACCTTTAACTATTCTGCACATATCAATTGAACAGAGTGTAATCTGCACCCATATTTCCCTGATTCGCTTAGAAATTATGCAGAGCTATGGAAATCCAGACGTTACTTACGAGTGGTGGGCTGGTAATTCTGTGGTCACCAGTCGTTCCGGTAGATTCATAGCCTCCCATATTGGGCATACAGGCTTGATCGCATTCGCGGCTGGAGGAAGTACCCTTTGGGAACTTGCTCGCTACAACCCAGAGATCCCTATGGGGCATCAAAGCTCCTTATTCCTGGGACATCTTGCCGCCTTTGGCCTTGGCTTTGATGAAGCTGGTGTCTGGACAGGTGTTGGTGTCGCAGCTGTTGCCATTGTTCATCTGGTTTTATCAATGGTTTATGGAGGTGGTGCTTTATTGCATGCAGTTTATTTTGAGGCTGATGTTGCAGATAGCGAAGTTCCAAGAGCTAGAAAGTTTAAATTGGAATGGAATAATCCAGATAATCAAACTTTTATCCTTGGGCACCATTTATTCTTCTTTGGAATGGCTTGCATAGCCTTTGTTGAATGGGCAAGAATCCATGGGATCTACGACCCAGCCATTGGTGCGGTAAGGCAAGTTAATTACAATCTTGATTTGACTATGATTTGGAATCGACAATTTGATTTCATTGCAATTGATAGTCTTGAAGATGTTATGGGCGGTCATGCTTTTCTTGCTTTTGCCGAATTGACTGGTGCAACTATTCATATGGTTGCAGGTTCAACTCAATGGGAGAACAAGAGACTTGGCGAATGGAGTAAGTATAAGGGAGCTGAATTGCTCTCTGCTGAAGCCGTACTTTCTTGGTCATTAGCTGGAATTGGTTGGATGGCAATTGTTGCTGCTTTTTGGGCTGCTACAAATACAACTGTTTATCCCATTGAGTGGTTTGGAGAGCCATTGAAATTACAATTCTCTGTAGCTCCATACTGGATTGATACAGCTGATAGCACTGACATAACAGCTTTCTTTGGTCATACAACTAGAGCTGCTTTAGTTAATGTTCATTATTATTTTGGATTTTTCTTCTTGCAAGGTCATTTCTGGCATGCTTTACGTGCTTTGGGATTCGACTTTAAGAAAGTTTCAGAAGCTATTGGTAATAACGAAGGTGCAACAGTCAGGGTTGAAGGCGCAGGTTTCAATGGAAGAGCACCAAGATAAGTACATTAAAAAACTAAAATATCCCTCCCTTTGGGGGGGTATTTTTTTGTCTTTTTATAAGTAAAAAGGCTTTTTTTGGTAAAAAATGAGAGATACCTATAAAGACCTCTAACTATTCTGGTAAAAACAATTCCAATAAGTGTAATGTATCCAAAATTTCGACTTTAATTCCTTAATTATGCAGACCTACGGAAACCCAGACGTCACTTACGGGTGGTGGGTTGGCAATTCTGTGGTGACCAATCGCGCAGGTCGATTCATAGGGTCACATATCGGCCATACTGGCCTCATTTGCTTTGCAGCAGGTGGAAGCACCCTTTGGGAGCTTGCTCGCTACAACCCAGAAATACCAATGGGACATCAGAGTTCCATATTTTTAGCTCATCTAGCCTCTCTTGGAATTGGCTTTGATGAAGCTGGTGTCTGGACAGGTGCAGGGGTAGCCACAATTGCTATTTTTCACTTGATTTTTTCAGCTGTATATGGAACAGCTGGATTAGCTCATTCACTTTTATTTGATCCGGACTTGCAAGATGGTCCAATACCAACCACAAAGAAGTTCAAACTTGAATGGGACAACCCAGATAATTTGACCTTCATTCTTGGACACCATTTAATTTTCTTTGGGGTGGCAAATATTTGGTTCGTCGAATGGGCTAGATGGCATGGTATCTATGATCCAGCTATAGGAGAAATCAGAACAATCTTCCCTGGATATGGAGACTTTGGAATGGTTTGGGGACATCAGTTTGACTTCCTAACCATTGATAGTCTTGAAGATGTTATGAGCGGACATGCCTTCTTAGCTTTCGTTCAAATAAGTGGTGGTGCATGGCACATCGCTACAAAACAGCTTGGCGAATACACTGAATTCAAAGGAAAAGGATTGCTTTCTGCTGAGGCAGTTCTTTCTTGGTCTCTTGCAGGTATTGGTTGGATGGCAATTGTTGCTGCATTCTGGTGTGCGCAAAATACAACTGTTTATCCTATTGATTGGTATGGAGAGCCTTTGGCTTTGAAATTTGGTATTTCCCCTTATTGGGTTGATACAGGAGATGTATCTGATAGCACTGCATTTTTAGGCCATACAACTAGAGCAGCTTTGTCAAATGTTCACTATTACTTTGGATTTTTCTTTATTCAAGGTCATATCTGGCATGCTCTTAGAGCAATGGGCTTTGATTTCCGTCGTGTTGTTGGATCAGTAGCTTCTCTAGCAACAACTGAGAGTTAGTAGATTTAAGCTCTAATTTCCAATAAAAAAGCCTCATCAAATTTGATGAGGCTTTTTTATTGGAAAAATTTCTAATTAAAATTTATTCCCTTTTTATATCAGTATTGTCGTCATTAAATGAATCCTGAGAAGGAGTTTCTAATTCGCTAGTTGGGTTGATATCAGGCTCAGTCGTTACTTCAGGCTCAGTCGTTACCTCAGGCTCAGTCGTTACTTCAGGCTCAGTCGTTACCTCAGTCTCAGTCGTTACTTCAGGCTCAGTCGTTACTTCAGGCTCAGTCGTTACTTCAGGCTCAGTCGTTATTTCAGGCTCAGTCGTTACTTCAGGCTCAGTCGTTACTTCAGGCTCAGTCGTTACTTCAGGCTCAGTCGTTATTTCAGGCTCAGTCGTTACTTCAGGCTCAGTCGTTACTTCGGGTTTCGACTCGGTTGATTCATCTTTAAGTTGAGTTGGATCTTGATCTAATTTTGTTTGAATTATTTCTTTAACTATCAGAAAAAGTTTTTTTAGATTTGAGAAGAGTTCTATAAAATTCTCAAATATATCTTTAAGGATACTTTTTATCTCTTGAGCTTTCTCTCCTTTGTTGAAGAAAAGTAATGCGGAAACAACAGCTACAGAGATTAATATGAAAATAAATAGGGCACCCATTAGTTTTATCAGTTAGATATCATTAAGATCCCTCTTTATTCTCAAGCTATCAAGTCTTTATTTACATTGAACAACGAAGATAGTATTTCCTTCTTAATTTAAAGATACTTGTGAGTTTTTGAATTTTCTTATGAATACAGTCAAACTAACTATTTTTTTTGATGGAGAATGCCCCTTTTGTAAAAGGGAGGTTGATTTCTTGCAATCAAGAAATAATAAGGGATATTTAAATTTTATTGATATCAATAGTTCGGACTTTCTCCTAGATTCTTAATACGGAATTACTTACAAACAAGCTATGGAGAGAATCCACGCTTTTAAAAGTGATGGCTCATTAATTAAGGATATTAAGGTTTTTCAAGAGGCTTATAAATTGATTGGCTTGGCTTGGCTTGGATTTATGCTCCAACAAAATTGCCTTTTTTGGAAAAATTTATAGAGTTTATATATGGATTATGGGCAAAATACAGATTAAAAATAACCTTTCAACCTTCTTTAGAGAAACTATACGATGAAAGGGGTTGTGAACTCTTTTCATTAAATAAATAGTTAATTTATTTAATGAAAATATTTTTCTGCAATATTTCTAAAAAGAATCAATTCACTATCCAAATGTCGAACTATTGAATCCCCAATTTGAGGCTTTTACATCTATAAATTCAATATAAATCCTATTCGTTTTTATATTTGTTTTAGATGAAATTAACTCACACAAAGCCTTGCTCATCGAGGAGGGGGTTAGTGAGCCAATTGATTTAAACTTGATAAAACAACAAGGTTCATCGGAGCCGGCAAATGTCATCAGCCTATCTTTTTGGAGCATAGTCATTACATAATTTTCAGGCTTCCCAGTAAGATCAGCAACCATTTTTGAAATATCTTGTTGGAGTAAATCATCATTGTCCACTAAACTTTTCGAGGACGTGTTGATTTGAATAAATGGCATGAGTGAATGAGTCTTTGAGAGAATATTAATACTTTGATCGGATATTAAACTTTCAATGTTTTTAAGGAGAATTGATCTATTTATGGGATTTGCAATTAATCAAGATTTTTTTAAAATCTTAAGTAAATAGAAAGATCCTATTGATTTAACTGTTAGAGCCTCGTTAATCCTTGTTTTCTAGTAATTTAGATTTGATGTATTTCAAACAATGAATCAGAATTTTCAAGCTTTAGTACAAGAAGCAACCAAAGATAATTCTTCAACTGACCAAACCTTTTTATTTGGAGGAGCATTACTCTTTTTTAATCTTTTTGTAATGCTGTTTGTTGGAATGTATTGGATGAACCCAGAAATGCATGAATTTATCTCTGGAAGACCTCTTTTGTGAAATCTTCTGATAATTCCTAATACATTAAATTGTCTTATCAATGCTCATATATTTCTTAAATAAGAGAGATAATTAGATTATTCAGATGGACATTCATCTTTACTCATGAATTTTGATCGACTTATCTCAAAAATAATCAAATCAGCTTTGAGTTTATTAATCATATTATTTGGTGTGAACCCAGTTTTTGCAGGAGCAAATGTAGCAACTAAAGGAGAAGGTGATGAAGTGCCCAGTTATGTACGTTCTGACATAACTGGATTTGATTTTCATGGTGAAGACTTACATCTATCTTCTATAGCTGGTGCAGTAGCTAGGGATGCTGACTTCAGCAATGTTGATCTTCATGGAACAACATTAACTTTGTCTGATCTTAAAGGTTCTAATCTAAATGGAATCGATCTTACTGATACTCTTTCAGATAGAGTTAATTTTCAGAAAACTGATCTTAGAAATGCTGTTTTGATAAATATGATTGCTTCTGGGAGCAGTTTTGCGGGAGCTAAAATTGATGGAGCTGATTTTACTTTTGCAATTTTGGACAGTGAAGATCAAAGAAATCTTTGTAAAATTGCTGATGGAGTTAACCCAACAACAGGTGTTTCAACTAGAGAGAGTCTTGAATGCGTAGGCGAAAAAGATTCATACAAACCTGCTATGCCAGCTGCTTAGAATTAGTAAAATTATACAAAGAATTGTTATAAAAAAATAGTAACTTCTTGCAATTTTGTTTTTTTTGGTTTTCTTTAAAGAAGAAATTAAAAGTATTGTGAAGAAATTTTGGCCTCGTCGTTTAGATGCAGAAGGTTTTTCAATTGAAAACCTTGCTCGTAAATATCGTGAAAAGATTTCTAGAGTATCTACTAATATAAGTTCAAATCAAAAATCAGATGATAGTAATTTTATACCTATCAAAGAAGATAACAAAAAAATATCATTAGCTTCTCTTCCTACGAAGAGAGGACATTGGGCAAATAGAGATTTTTCTGAATACCGAAATGTTGCTTAAAATTTATTTTTTGAAGAAATATTCTTTGAGTTCTGTATGTTTTTAGTAAGGGGGATTGTTGATAAAATAAATGAAATGACAAATAATAAAGTAATACTTACTAGACTCCAAAATGTTATGTTAGAGAGTTCTAACTCTCCAAATGAAACTGTTAGGTAAATATTCAACTTTAGTTAAAGACATTTTTCATATATATTTTAGCAATAATGAGATATAATTTAATTTTAATCTTTAAGATTTATACATATTTTTTTTTGCCATCATCACTTATTTTGTATATTCCCCCTTTTGGACCCACGAATAACATTTCTCCATTTATTTTTGATTTGCCAAATTTGCTTAGCCTAGTTCGATGAATATCTGCTTTTTCTCTTAGTTCATCCTCTGAATACCATGTTCCTAAGGGGATATTCTTGGAAGGATCAAGTAAAAGTGAGTTCGTAAATTCCTCAGATATTCTTTTTCTTCGAACATTTATATTTTTGAATCTTTGCTTAAATCTCTCCATTAGATTCTTTCGATTAGAAAAACCTTTTCTTCTTTTAAATTTTATGTAGAGGTATAAAAATATTGTGATTAGAAATATTGGGATTAATCTCACTATGGATAATTATTATCTATCACAATTAAAGCAACTTATGAGAAATAAAGCCAGGAGATACATCATAAGAAATTATTTTTTTAAGCATTGCTTTTCACTTTCTTTTAATTATCAAATCGAATCCTAGATTTGTTTTTTTTGAAAGTATTTCTTTTTTAAAAATACCTTTTTTAAATAAGCTAAGGATGATTATTATTGACTCAAAAAAAAGAGCTATTATTGAAAATAATAGGAGTATAAAATTATTTGAAATCGAGTCGTTTTTTTTAATTGATAATCTTTGAGGTGATTTGTTTTTCATCTTAATAAGGACCGTAATGTGTTGAGCATTCAGCTCCGCAATAAGCCCCTATTTTAATTGCTTGATCTAAATTTAGTTTTGCTGAAAGGGCAGTAGTAACTGCTCCTGCAAAGCAGTCTCCACATCCATAGGTGTCTATTTCCTTTGAACTAGGTTGAATTGAATTATATTTATGTTTATCAGGATAAATTGTTCCACCTGATTTTCCTTCTGTTGATATATATATCTCTGGTTTGGGTGCAAACTCTTCGTAATTTATTTTTTCGCCAGGATCAAGACCACTTCCAATTAATGCATTGATTTTAACTTTTGAATTTCTTAAAGTATTTTCACCTGTTCGTGGAGTAGCGGCAAGAAAATTAGCTTTTCTTGCAAATCTTATTCCTTCTTCATCCGTAGCAGTTACGAAAATACCATCGTAATTTTTCATATGACTCCAAGGGAGATCATCTGATGCAATGGGTTGCAATCTTTCCCCAATAACTGTAATAGCTCTCTCTCCATCTTTACTAATCAAACTAATGCCTTTTCTAGTAGGTTTTTCACGCCAAGCTACTTTTAAATTTAAACCAAGCTTAGTTAATCTTTCATAGCATTTTTTACCGTAATTGTCTTTACCTAATGCTGTGATCAAGTCAACTGGTCCATTTATTAATCTTGCCATTTGAACAGCTGCTACTGCTGCTCCACCGGCTGCTTCTTCATAGTAATCTTTTGCATGAGAAATTTGTCCTGCCAATGGAAGCTGGTCAACTTTTAAGAAAGTTACCCATTCTATATGACCAATTACAGCTAACTTAAGCTTAGGTAAGCTATATATTTCTTTAGGTGCGTTATTTTGCATTACTAACTAACGATGTTATGCCTAATATAGTTAGTTAAAATAATTGGTAAATCTATAATCTTTTTTATTCATAAATCTGAAAAATCTTCTAATAGTTCTGATATATTACCATGTATTAAATAAAAATTTATTATGATAAAGCAGATTAAATGGTTGAAATGGGTCTATTTGGTATTAGCTATACTAGGTGCCATTTTACCTACACTTTCAAATATTGAATTTGTAAAGATCTATGGACCTTCTTTTGATATTCAATTGTTTATAGAGATGGCTAATAATAATCCAGCTTCTCAGTCTTTATCTAGAGATCTTTTTATAGGTTCAACAGCTGTATTCGTTTGGATAATTTCTGAATCTAAAAGATTAGAAATGAAAAATTTATGGGTAGTTATATTAAGTACATTCATTATTGCATTTGCTTTTTCTGCTCCTCTCTTTTTATATTTAAGGGAATTAAGAATCGAGGAAATAAATAGGGAGTGAATATATTTAAAAGATTTTAAAGGATTAGATACTATTTATTTAATCCTTTTACATATAGGGATTAATAATATACACATAAGACTGATTATTAACCATAATTGAAAGGCTGTTTCATGATTATCAATTAATCTTCCAGCCATCCATGGAATTGTTAGAGCACTGATTCCAAAGCATTGAGAATATAAAGCTATAGCTGAACCTTGATATTTGTCTGGAGAAGACTTTATAATCGCATCTGAGGCTGAGGGAAGAAATATGCATAGAGCAATCGTTAGAGGAATAAAAGCTATAATTACTAATAAATATCCGTTGAGTAAGAAATTAGAAAGAGATAATAAAATAAATCCTATAAGTAATGAGATTAAGCAACTTTTAAATTTTAAAGTTGAATTCTTATTCCTTAAAATATAACCAACTGGCCATTGTAAAATTGCAATTAGAATAAGTTTGAATGTGATTAATGATGCAACTCTTTGCTCTAATAAAGGTGGTCTTATTATTCCACCATTTGCTAGATCTAATGGTAAGATACTCTGCAACAGACTCATTACTCCTGTTACAAATAGAGTTAATGATAACAAAGGAAATAATTCGAAAATCCACTTTATGTTAATATTTTTTTTTGATTTTTTATGATCAGTTTCTCTATTTATTTTAGTCATTAATTGTTCATTGTTTTTTAAAATTTTTAGTTTTTTCATTAGTATATTAAATATATATAACATGCAAATAATATCTACGAAATATATTATTCTTGCGATTTCAAAATATGTTCCAATAGTCCCAAGTGAAACTCCTAAAGTGACACCAATTGCATCAGCACTTCTTGCAAGGGAATAACCTTCACTTGTGTTGATTTGATTATTACAGTTCGATGGAACTGCAATTTCTGCTGATGGCCAATAAATGCCAGCTGCAGCTCCTAAGAAAAACTGACCAGCAAGGTAAGTAAAATAATTTTGGCAATTAAACAGAATAAAATCAGATATTATTGCTATTAAGCATGCAACTTTAATTGTTTGTCTGTAGCAATATTTTTTGTCAATTAAATAGCCTGTACCTAACCTTGTTGTTATCCCTGCAAATGCTGCGCTTGCTATGCCACTTCCGATTTGTTCGGCTGTAAACCCTAAGCCGTTAAAAATTACAGGACTTAAATACAATACCCCTCCTGCTCCTATTGCTGTCCATAACCGAGCTTTTATGATTACTCTTAGGGATAATGGGAATCTTTCCCAATAATTGCTAATTCTAGAAGTTGATACCAATTCCATTCATCAAAAAATTAGTTGTTCTTGGGTTGGCTGGAAGCTTATTAGCCCCTTTCTATATAAATCCAAAAATTAGAGCAGCAGAAAGATTTGAAATTCATTTTGATGGAATGTCTATTCCGATATCTATTAAAGAATTGATTGATTGGAGCAATAGTGAGGAGCAAACAAATTCAGAATTAGCCAGCTGGCTCAATTTACTTGGCTTTAAGGAAAGAAAGGGGTTAACTAAGTTTTTAAATACCCCTTTAGTAAGAGATAAAAGTATGGCGAGACAAATTTTGAGAAGTTGGTCTGGTCGCAAATTACTTGATGAAGTTAGTGATTTAATTCTTATGGATGAAGACAGCTCTGGTAATAGTGTTTTAGATACTTTGGAAAACCTTTTAAATGAAAAAGATGAGGTGACAACTTTTGATCTTCTTAATTCACTTTCAGTCAAAGCGATTCATATTGATTTGGATGGTTGGATTGAAGTCGCTAATAATTGGAGGAATGAGTTAAAACAACAACAACAACTAATATCTGATTTGGTTTCAATGAATGAGATATCTAGTACAAGAGAAGAAAGGGATCGTTCAGCTTTTGAGATTAAGGAAACAGAATATGAATTGATTTCTTTAAGTGTTTCTCATCGAAATGAGCCTTTAAAGTTAGAGGTTTGGAATCCCTCCTCTAGAGAAATATCTAGGAAAAATTGGGTTTTGTTAATGCCAGGACTAGGAGGAGATGGTAAACATTTTAATTGGCTTGCAAGAAGTCTTAGTCATAATGGTTGGTCTGTTGTTGTACTTGCTCATCCAGGTAGTGACTCATTAGCATTAGAAGCTTTGGTAAAAGGTAGGCTTCCTCTCCCAGGAGCGGATGTTATCCCTGACCGAATGAATGATTTAGATGGTGTTCTTCACGCAAAAAAGATAGGCAAAATTGATATTTCTTCAGAAAATGTCGTTTTGATTGGCCATTCATTAGGAGCTCTAACTGCTGTTTTAGCTTCAGGTGCGGAAATAGATGATCAACTTGAAAGTAGATGCCAGAAGGTACTTGATAATCTTTCTCTTACTAATTTATCCTCACTTTTACAATGTCAATTGGTTGATATTAGTTTGCCAGATAGAGAAAAAATAGAAAATCTTTCAGCTATTGTTGGTATGAATAGCTTTGGGAGCTTTTTGTGGCAAAGAAATTTAGATAATCAAATAAATATCCCTCTTTTTCTAACGGGAGGAACTTTTGATTTGGTTACTCCATCTATTAGTGAACAACTCGGATTATTGCTCTCTGTTAGTTCAAGCCCATTCAGTAGAGTTCTTTTAATTGAAGGAGCCAGTCATTTTTCACCTATTAGAGTAGAAGGACAGATGAATCAGTCTGAAGGTAAGGATTTATTTAATCTGGGAGAATCAATTGTGGGCTATCATCCACTTTCTGTTCAGAGCTTATTGGCTATTGAGATAATAAGTTTTTTAGAAAAACTAGAAGAAAAAAAAGCAATTCCTTCTAAAACTAATCTAACTAAAGGTGAGCTTAAATTTCATGTTTTGGATAAGTCTATAATTGAAGAACTTATCAAAGTTCAGTAGCTGACTCTTGGATCAATATATGCAATAGCTATATCTATTCCAACGCTAACCATTACGACTAGACTTGATATGGTCACCACTATACCTTGCACGACAGGATAATCTCTTTGGTTAATAGCCTCTTGCAGACCAAGTGCAATTCCTGGCCATGAAAATGTTATTTCAATTAAAAGTGCACCACCAATTAAAGAAGAAACTGTTAAACCAGTAATTGTTAATATTGGGAGTAGTGTATTTGGGAAGGCATGTTTAATTAATATCCTAGATTCACTTATACCTCTACTTTTTGCGGCTTCAATATAATTTTTTTTTAAAACTTCCTCTAAATTTAATCTTAAGGACCGACTAAATATTCCGCTTAATAACATTCCTAAAGTGACTGAGGGCAATATCAAATGTTTAAAAGAACTAAATATCATCTCAAGGTTTTTGTCTAAAATACTATCTAAAAGTAGAAAACCAGTAACTGAGTGAGGAACACTAATACCTGGGGGGTATCTTCCCCCTATGGGTAACCAACCTAGTAGTACAGCAAAAATGATTTGGATTAGCATTGCGGCCCAAAAAGGAGGAAGAGCATATGTGCCAATACCAAAAATTCTTCCAATAAAATCTATTTTTCCTTCAGGTTTAATGACGCCTAAAAAACCGATTAAATATCCGACTAATGAAGCTATTAATATTGCAAATATTGCTAATTCAATGCTAGCAGGAAGAGCTTTAGAAATAATTACTTTTACAGGTTCTTGTGTGTTAAGTGAGATACCTAAATTTCCATGAATTAAATTATTTAAATATTCAAGATATTGACTAATTAAGGGTTTATCTAATCCAAGCTTAATGCGTAGACTCTCGCGTGCGAATTCATTAGCTCTAGTGCCAAGAATTGCATCTACAGGGTCACCTGGAGCAATTCTTAGCAATATAAAAACTAAGCTTGAAATTAGCCAAAGCATAATTGGCAAAAGAGCTAATCTGGAAAAAATATATTTGAAAAGTTCTTTTTTAGTTGACAAAATTAGTTTCTTTTTAAGTTTTTTAGAATAATTAATCCATTATTCGAAAATTCTGGTTGAGTTATATCTGTTAAAGACCAAGCTTTAGGCTTTACTAGCCAAACTGGTAAGTAGGAACTTCCTTGTGCTGCAAGTTCTTCAACTTTTACTAAAGTATTTAATCTATTCTCACCCTCTAATTCTTCACTTTTATTCAACAGTTCTTGGACTTTATTATTCCCCCAAAAACTACCACTGAAAACAGCTTCTCCTTTAAGGCAAGTATTATTATTTATTTTGGTACAACTTAATAAAGGAGTTAAGTATGCTTCTGGATCAGGGTATGAACCAGTCCAATCTAATATGACTGCTTCAAAGGCACCTTCGGAAAGTTGCTTGTAAACTGTTGTTGATTCAACGCCATTTAAACTTATTTTTATACAATCAGATAAATCTCTTTTTATTTGATCTTTCCATGTAAGAGCAAGTAATTTATCTGCAGGTACGTTGGATCTAAATGTCAATGGAATGCTAAGAATATCTTTTTCGCAGTAACCTTCTTTCTTCAATAAAGTTCTTGCTAAGTTAGGTTTGTATATAGGCCATGGTGAAAATTCTTTTTTATATAGTTGAGGCGGAACTATTGACCTTAAAGGTTCTCTAGTCCCAAAACTTACTTGTTTACTTATTAGTTGTCTATCAAGAGTGTATGATAAGGCTTCCCTAACTCTTTGATTTCCTAAAGGTGATTTGTTGCTTTTAAATGTAATAAATCCAATCTCTATTGCTTTACCTTCGCCTGATCTAAGTTTATCGTTCTGCACCATTCTATTTAATGTGACACGCTGCATATCATCTATTGAATTTGAGATTAGAACATCAACTTCTTTTGTTTTAATTGCACCAAAAAGTGTACTAGAATTACTATAGTTAATAAAATCTATACCTTGATTTAGTGGTTTTTCACCCCAATAGTTTTTGAATGGTTTGATTGTTTGTTGAGTCGCACTAAAACTTTTTAAAAAATATGGACCCGTCCCAATAAAACCTTTGTTATTGAATTTATCTTTGAAGTTTGAATATGAACTAGGAGATACTGGAGTTAAATTAACTGAAGTTAAAAGACTTTTAATAGAACTCGATGGCTTTTTTAATTTTATCCTTAGTAAAAATTCATCTTTTATTTCAATATCTTCTATTTTGTCATTTAATAGGTAATTTAAAGTTCCTATCTTCATGAAGCGATTAAGGCTAAACTTCATTGCTTCTGCATTGAAAATACTTCCATCGTGAAAAGAAATATTTTTTTTAAGTGGAATATCTATTAGCAAACCATTCTTGCTAACTTTTGGTAAATCTTTGGCTAAGTTGGGCGATAGATTTCCTTGTTTATTAATTTTGTATAAAGTATCCCCAAGCGCACTTAATATTTGTAAAGTCCTAAGAGTATTTGCCTGAGCAGGATCAAGTGACTCAACTTTTCCTGCACTTGCAACAATAATATTTTCTCTTCTCTTATTTTGAACGCAAGACAACTGCAAAAGTATCAAAAAAATACTTAATATCTTGAAAATATTTTTTACATTCCCTACTTTTAACATTTTTATAGATTTCTAAAGTTTTTTGTTACTTAGATAACCATTTAGCAGTTTTGGTATATTTGTTTAATTGATATCTCGAAAACTGGAGATCCATTTGGATTGAGTGGCCATTCTCTAACCCAACACTTTTCATAAGAATTATCTATTCCTAATACTTGAAATAGTTTTTCTTGATTCTTTAAATAAACGCAATCTCCTTGATTAATATTTTTCGATATTT
This sequence comes from Prochlorococcus marinus XMU1408, assembly GCF_003208055.1. Lineage (NCBI taxonomy): Bacteria > Bacillati > Cyanobacteriota > Cyanophyceae > Synechococcales > Prochlorococcaceae > Prochlorococcus > Prochlorococcus marinus. The sequence continues at coordinate 94,264 of NZ_QJUE01000004.1, read as the reverse complement.
CTTTTCTGGGATTTTCTATTATGCTTTTAGATGATTTCATGATGTGAGTTTGAAAAGAAATTTAAATCAAAATTTCTTTTGTTATATTTATATAATTAGCAACTTAATTTGGATTTGACTAGTCTTCGTTAGCTAAAGGCAACCCATAGTTGCTCCAATTCTCTTTACTTGCGGCAAGCTTTGAATATCTGAAAGAGCCTCTTTAAGCTTACCTAGTTTTATCTTATGAGTAATAACCACTATTTCGGCTTCATTGTTAATGGCATCAAATTGGACGATTGATTCAATAGATATTTTTTTCTGTCCAAAAATTGTCCCAATTTGTCCGATTACTCCAGGTGCGTCTTCTGCAATTAGTCTTATATAATTTTTTTTTGATATTTCTTTCTCTTCAGCCACATGGCAACTTCTCCAACTTTTTGCGGATAGAAGAGGATCTAAATTTAGGCTTTTTTCTTCGCTCATTGACTGAATCCCTGCAATGTTAAGTATGTCTGCTACTACGGCTGATGCAGTTGGACCTGATCCTGCACCTGGTCCAAAAAACATAACTTGGCCAATTGGATTTCCTTCTACAAGAATGGCATTGTTTACTCCATTTACGCCTGCTAATGGATTATCCTCTGGTACCAATGTGGGTTCAACCCAGATAGATAGAGGCTTGCTTGCTTGGATATCTGATTGAGCTTTGCCTTTCTCGGAAATTGCCAAAAGCTTAATCCCATATCCTAATTTTCTAGCGTAATTGACATCTATTGCTTCTAGGCTATTTATTCCTTTAGTTGGAATATCAGCTCGATTAATAGTTCCACCAAATGCAAGTCCACTTAAAATGGCAATCTTATCAGCTGCGTCAGATCCCTCCACATCTGCAGCAGGATCACTCTCTGCATAACCAAGTTCTTGAGCATCTTTTAAGACATCAGAATAATTAGCTCCTTCTTTATCCATTCTTGAGAGTATGTAGTTAGTTGTTCCATTAATTATTCCGCTAACTTTAGTTATTTGATTACCACCAAGTGATTGCTTCAATGGCTCAATTATGGGGATTCCTCCTCCTACTGCTGCTTCTATGAGTACATAAACTCCAGCAGCTTTTGCTTCATTTGCTATTTCTTCACCATGTCTTGCAATTACAGCTTTATTTGCAGTGACAACAGATTTTCCAGATCTTATAGCTTGGATAATTAATGATTTTGCTGGCTCTATTCCACCCATTACTTCAACAACTATTTGAATATTGGGATTATTTATTATTTCAATTGCGTTCGTAGTAAGTATTGAAGCTGGGAAAGATATGTCTCTTCTCTTTTGGAGATTTCTTACTGCGATTGCAATCAGTTCTAGTTCTCCAACTAATGGATGTCTGTCGTTTGGGTTGCTAATTATATTTGCAACACCCTTCCCAACAGTGCCTAGGCCAAGTAAACCAATACCAATTTTTTTCATGTTTTTATTATGTGATAGTTTTTGAAAACTCTATTTATCTTTGCTAGAGCCTGTCAGTGAGAGGTTTTTTGCTTGAGCTTTCATTTTTAGGAATATGTTGAGAAATCCATTTGATCTTGATGGAGTCAAGGTTTTGCTTAGTCCTGTCATCTCAATGAATTTTTCATCTATTGAGAGTACTTCAAAAGGTGTTAAATCATTTAAACCTTTAACAAGAAAAGCTAGTAATCCTTTTGTTATGAGTGCGTCCGAATATCCTTTCCATTGGATTTTTCCATTGATCAGTATTCCAAAAACATAAACTTCTGAGATGCAGCCTTTTACTTTCGTAGATTCTAGATGAAGATCTTCAGTTAAAATTGGCAAACTTTTAGCAAGCCATAAAATATATTCATAGCGCCTTTTTGGGTCAGAAGTTGATTGTAGACGTTCTATAAGACTATCTAATGAATCACTTCCATATGTATTGATGAAAGATTTTTCTTTGATTTGAGTCACCTCGTCAGATCAAATAATTGTTTTATCTTAAACCCTAATTAATTATTTAGTTGCTTCAATTTGATGTAGACCTTTTTCGCTAATCCATCCGTTAAATGGCAAGTCCCATTCGTCTCGAGGCAAGGGTTCTTTAGATATGCAATTATTACTGATAACAACAAATGATGGTATTGAAAACCACAAATCTTTTTGACGAAGACGATCAAAATATCCACCGCCGTAACCTAATCTGTATCCCTCTTCATCAATAGCTATAGCTGGTACCAATAAAATAGAAATATCTTTAGGACTAAGATTACTTTCTTCAACTGGTGCTGGAATTCTATTAGAGTCAAGCTCTAATTGATTTTTTGACCATGGATGATAATTTATACCTTTAATTTTAGAACTCGAAGGTAAAGCAACTTTTTGATTATTAATCTCTCTTATAAATCTTATATCAACTTCACCCTTTAAAGGCCAATAAATCCCTATATATTTTTCTTCATAATTATTTTTCTTTAAGAGTAATTGTAATGCTTGTTTGACATTGGATTTTATTTTCTTATGTATTATAGATGAATTAGAATAACGTATTAAATTATATTTCCTTCTTTTTATTTCTTTTTCTGATAGAAGAGATTCATTCATTTTTTTTATTTTTTGACATAGAAAAGTATATTTTTAAGTTATATTTAATTATTGAAGATATATTCCAGTAAGTGCAATCGCTAGAGCATCTGCAGCATCATCAGGTTTGGGCGGGGAATCGATATTAAGATCGTACATAACTGATTTTAATACCTCATTTTTATCTGAATGACCATAACCAGTCACAGCAAGTTTGATTTGCATTGGTGGGAATTCTTGAATCGAAAGATTGTGCTTTCCTAATGTCATCATTATTACTCCGCGAGCTTGAACAACACTTATTGTCGTACTTGAGCGGTAGAAAAAAAATTTTTCTACCGCTGCATATTTTGGATCCCATTTGTTAATAATTGAACTTAAGTCTTTGGATATTTCTAAAAGCCTTCTTTCTTCTTTTTGTGATGATTGAGTTTCTATAATCCCGCAATCGAGCATTATTTTTTTTCCTTCTATGTCATCAATAATTCCATAACCCACTCTTGCAAGCCCTGGATCTATTCCTATGATTCTCACTTAATTTGTTGAAGCAAGTTCAAATTCTGAAACGTCATTACTTTCATTTCTCTCAAATACTTTGCAAAAAGCTTTTATTACTCTATCTCCAGAATCTACTTGCTCGAGTGGATCTTTTCGAAGTCTATGTCTTAAAGCTGTTGAGACGACACGAGCGATATCTTCTTCAGTGACCTCTTTCCTTCCCTCAAATGCTGCAAGAGCTCTCGCGGCCCTATTAGTAACGATATCTCCCCTAAGTCCATCAACATCAAGTTCTCCACAAACAGCAGAGATCCTTAGTCTTAGATCCTCATCGATGCTGACCTCATTAAGTAAATTTTGAGCGTCAACAACTTTCTGTTGAAGGGCTTCCTGATTCCCTTGAACCGAATCGCTAAAGGCGTCAGGATTATTATCAAAAGAGGTACGTTGATCAACAACTTGAACACGAAGTTTGGCTTCTCTTACCGTTCTTACCTCTACACTCATTCCAAAACGATCAAGTAACTGCGGCCTTAATTCTCCTTCTTCAGGGTTACCTGAACCAATAAGAACAAATCTAGCTGGATGACGAACAGAAATTCCTTCTCTTTCAACTGTATTCCATCCTGAGGCAGCAGAATCTAGAAGAACGTCCACAAGATGATCATCTAATAAGTTAACTTCATCTACATAGAGTAAGCCTCTATTGGCTTTAGCTAGAAGACCTGGTTCAAAAGCTCTAACACCCTCACTTAGAGCTTTTTCAATATCAATAGTTCCACAAAGTCTATCCTCAGTAGCTCCTAAAGGTAGATCTACCATCGGCACTTGTTTCTCAGCTTTTTGAATATCACTTCCTTGTTCCATTCTCTCTCTTACATCATTGCTTTGAAGATCTGGATCATCAAGAGAGCTGTTATAGGGATCGCCCTCAACGACTTCAATAGCAGGCAAAAGATCAGCTAATGCACGTATGGTAGTGGACTTACCAGTGCCTCTATCTCCCATTATCATCACTCCGCCAATTCTGGGGTCAATAACATTTAGAAGAAGAGCCAGCTTCATTTCCTCCTGCCCAATCACTGAAGTGAAAGGAAAAACTCTGCGTTTTCTAGTTGAACTCACTTTCTTATTACCAGTAACAAGATTGTTTCACAAGCAGGTCTCTTTAGATTGATAAAGTTCAAAAAAAAAAATGATAATGAAAATCAATCTTTTTAAATTAGTCAGTAAAAATCTAATTTGTTTTTGTTGGTTTTTGATCTTGCTGTAAAAAAGGTACTAACTCTGCCGATAAGTTTCTTATCAACTCAGGTGATCTCGGATCGTTAAACGGACCCTTAACTATAAAACTTGCAAATGCCTTTGATTTGTAAGGTGTTTGGATTAATGCAGTATCTGAATATGAGATTCCAATATCACCAGTTTTGTTAAGAACCAAATACCCCCTTAATGAAAGATGATAGTCAGTGTCTTGAGTCTTTTTCTCAAGGCCTCTTAAGATGCCAGTTGGTATTAAAGTGTTTGTTTTTGATTTTTGCATAATTTCTCTATAAATATCTCTGGAGTCAGTCTTAAGTAGATAACCACCATCCACAAGAGCCATTGCTAAAGAAAGATCTTTGGTGGATGTAAGATTTGTGCCACTTAGATCAGGAAGAAAATTATTAATTTTCGTATTTTTTAATCCAATCTCTTTGAATTTTTGATTAACTTTATCAATCCCACCTAATCGCTTTATTAGTAAATTAGTTGCTGTATTATCGCTAACTCTAATCATTTCAGAAGCCACCTCAAAAACTGGAAATTCTTGCCCGATTTTTTGGAAAGCCATCCAGCCTGAACCGCTACCAATAGTATCTTCTGTAAGAATTAATTTTTCATTCCATAATATTTCACCTCTATCTAACATTGTAAGTAAAACAATTAGAATTGGAACTTTAATACTACTTGCTGCTGCAAGTCTTATGTCAGATTTTATCTCTGCATAAACTTTATTATCTAATGAAATAAAAAAGCAACTAACATATAGATCTGGATTTTTAATTATTAGATTCTCCCATTTATTAATTAGTTCTTCTAGGCTTTGAAACTTGTCTAACTTATTATTATAAAAAGATAATAAATTAGAATTTTTATTTTTAATTTCTTTTTCAATAGATCTCCTCGATTTACCTACTAAATTAATTGTTCTAGTTGTTTTATTGTTATGATTAATGGGACCAATAATTCTTAATAAGCTACCAAGTAAAACCGATAAGCTAATGCTGGTTAAAAAAATATTCGTAATTACTTTGAAATAACTTTTCACTTTATATACAAGATAATATATATTCTTCCCATTTATTGTAGCTATTTATTTTAATTAATGATTTTTATTTTTAATTGCCCACCTGGCTTGGCTAATTATTCCTCTAATTAGTGCAACTTCATCATCATTCACCTCGGCTCTTAGAAGTAATTTTTTTATTTTTGCCATTTTTGCTTTATAAGTATGTTTCATCAAGAAACCAATATCTAAAAATAGACTACCTGCATCATTAATACAATCTTCTAACTTAATTAGATTAGAAGGATAGTTTATTATTTTATTGGGTTTTAACAAATCAAATTCATTTAATAGATTGAATTGATGAAGAACAATAGCTACTGCATGTGAAAGATTTAGTGATGGATAATTTTTGCTTGTATTAAGACTAATGACTTTATTTGCTTTTAGTAGTTCTTCATTCGTTAAACCTCGATCTTCTCTTCCGAAAACTAAAGCTATTGTCTCTTCTCTTTCTGATTCAATTGCCCAGTAAAGTGCATCTTTATTTGAATTAAGAGGAATTTCTCCATGCTCTTTTCTTCCGCAAGTAGCAATAACTCTTGAGCAGTCTGAAAGTGCTGAATTTAGATCATTATATATTTTTGCTTCTTCTAATTTTTTTAATCCTTTTACAGCCATTTTTTTTGCTTCTAGAGCTAAATAATCGCACTTTGGAGAAACTAGTCTTAATTCATTAACATTAAAGTTTTCACATAGTCTTGCAACGCTTCCAATATTTATTGTTCCTGCGGGTTCAACAAGAATTACTTTTACAGTCTTTTTAATAATCACTTTTAATTAAGAGAGTGCATATATGCCAATAGATCTGCCATTGATTGAGGTTCAATATCAAAACTTGGCATTGGAGGGGTCAAGCCTCGAATAACTTGATTAATGATTTTTTTATCACTCAATTCTTGGGTTGCTTCGTGGAGATCAGGTCCCACTAATCCTTGTGCGGAAATACCATGACAACCTACACAATTGATTTTGAATAATTTGCTTCCAGTTGAGGTTTCACCTTGAAGAGATAAAGTTTGAATTATGAAAGGATCTTGCTTGAAATTTTCAAATGTCCAAAGAAAGATTAGTAATGCAGCAGTAGCAATAAATAATAGGAATATTTTCCAAGAGCTAATCTTTTGGTTTTGATCTATTAATGCTTTTGATGACGGAGTATTCACTAAAACCTCTTTGACATGAAAGAATTGTTAGTAGAACTTTTAAAAAACTCGAGCAAATGATTGAGCCCCTTTTATGTGGGATTGTTCTTGGACTAGTTCCAATTACATTATTAGGCCTTTTTGTTAGTGCATGGAATCAGTATCGTCGAAGTAGTTCAATGCCTGATTGGGAGTAAGAAAAAGAAGAGTGGTTTTTCCATAAGATTTCTCTTTATTTAACTCCCATCCATTATGTATTCTTGGCAGTGATTTTGACGAGCATTCGCATATCAATGTTGATGATTTTTTAATCCATTGCATTGTCAATAAAAGTTCTTGAGAAATTTCGTATATTTCTGAATCGTATGGAGGGTCAAGAAAAACAAAATCAAATCTTTGCTCAGAAGTTGGAGAATTTTTAATAAATCCAATATTTTTATTGCTTGGCCCATTTCTTAGAAATGAGATCACCTCTTTACATATGACTTCAATGTGAGAGTTATAATTAAGGGTATTCAATACATTTAGGAGGTTTTTTTTGCATATATGAGCTGTTGCTCTTTGTTTCTCAATTGCAAGTATACGCTTTCCACCTTTTTGAAGGACTTCACATGCCATTGATCCACTTCCACTACAAAGATCTAGCCAACTAGCTTCTTCAAGTTTGTTCCCTAGAATATTAATTATTGCCTCTCTTACTTTTGAAGTGGTAGGTCTTGTCTTTTGATTTAAAGGACTTAATATTCTTTTTCCAGATAAGAGTTTTATTGTTCCTTTCAAACTAATATTTACCTTTTCTCAACCAATTAATCCAATTTAAAATAAGTTTTTGCCCTGCTATACCAGATTTTTCAGGATGAAATTGACAGGCGCCAGTATTTTTATGCCAGACAATTGATGAAAAGTCAGTTTCACCAAATTTTGTAGTAGCTACAGTGTTTTTTTGTTCTAAAGGGCATGCTGAGTATGAATGTACGAAATACATCCAATTACTATCAGTAAAATTTTCTAAAATAGGACACTCATTTATTTTGTTAATAGGTGACCAACCAATATGAGGAATTCTTTCATTTTGTTCTTCAGGTAATTTATGTATGTGCCCTTTTATAACTCCTAAACCATTTAAAATCCCTTCATCACTGCTTTCGAATAACAGCTGTAAGCCTAAACATATCCCAAGAAGAGGTTTACCATTATTAACCCAATCGATTATTGAAGGTATTAAGTCAGTATTTCTTAAATTTTTCATTGCAGGATCAAAAGCACCTACTCCAGGAAGAATTAAAGCATCACAGAGGTTTAGTCTTTTAATATCTGAAACTATTTCTAAAGGTTGATTAAGCCTTTTAAATGCTTGTTGAACTGAAAAAAGATTACCCATTCCATAATCTATTAATCCAATTTTTGCCAATAGATTTACCTAAAGAATCATTTGAGTGGAATTAAAACTAATTTAAAAATTTGTCTTTAAAGATGCTTGGAGATTGTGCCAGAAAGAGTTGCTTTTGGTACTGCCCCAACAACAGTGTCTACTTTTTGTCCACCTTTAAAGATCATCAAAGTTGGAATGCTTCTAATTCCATACTGACTAGCAACATTGGGGTTCTCGTCAGTGTTTAGTTTGAAGACTTTTATTTTGCCTTCGAAATCTTTTGAGATTTCTTCAACAATGGGGGCAACCATTCGGCAAGGTCCACACCAAGGTGCCCAAAAATCAACCAAAACAGGAACATCACTCTGGAGGACTTCTTGTTCGAAGGAGGAATCAGTTACAGCAGAAGCAGTGGACATACCTTAGAGGTCTTAAGAACTAGATCATAACAATTGTATTTTGCCTATAAAAAGTTTTGCTGCCATTTTTAAATGAAGTTTGAATATTGTTTTGTTTTTTTTGAATAAGAAAAACCCGAACAAGTCGGGCGTTTTTGTGTGTGAGGAGTGTGAGAGCAAAGGCTCTCACTACTCAATTCTAACCTTTGTATTTAATTCTGAAATCTTTCAGTATCTTTATTTACCCATTCCAAGTTGTTGTGCTTTTTGGTAAACCTTTCCTTCTGTTAACAAAGAAGGTGCAACAACTATTTCAACCTTTTGCATTTCCTTGATATTTGTTGCTCCTAGAGTTCCCATGGAGGTTTTGAGTGCTCCTAATAAATTGTGGGTTCCATCATCAAGAATTGCGGGGCCACAAAGAATACTTCTTAAACTACCGGTAGTTCCAACTCTGATTCTTGTCCCTCTAGGAAGAACTGGACTTGGAGTTGCCATACCCCAATGAAAACCTTTTCCAGGAGCTTCTTGTGATCTTGCAATTGGAGAACCAATCATCACTGAATCAGCACCACAAGCTATACATTTGCAAATATCTCCACCAGTGATAATCCCACCATCAGCAATGATTGGAACATATTTCCCACTTTCTTTTTGAAAGTCATCTCTTGCTGATGAGCAATCAGCAATAGCAGTCGCTTGAGGAATACCAACTCCCAGTACACCCCTTGAGGTACATGCGGCACCTGGTCCGATTCCAACCATTACAGCTGCTGCGCCAGCTCTCATAAGTTTCAAAGAAACCTCATAAGTAACGCAATTCCCTACTGCCACAGGTATTCCAATGTTTTTACAAAGATCGTAAAGATCAAGATTTTGACTACCTTCTTTGCCTAAATGTTCTGTTGAAACTACAGTTGCCTGAAGAAAAAATAGATCAGCGCCAGACTTTTTAATTAAATCTCTAAACTTAATTGCAGCTAATGGTGTTCCGCTTACAGCCGCAATTCCACCTCCTTCTTTTATTTCTTGAATTCTTTTTAAAATTAATTCTTCTTTGATCGGTTGCTTATAAATTTCTTGCATTAAAGGAACAAATTCCTCTTTTCCAGTTGATCGGATTTTATTTAAAACAGGCTCTGGATCTTCATATCTAGTTTGAACACCCTCAAGATTTAAAACACCAAGAGCTCCAATCTTTGATAAGGAAACTGCCATATTTACATCAACAACTCCATCCATCGCACTAGCAATGATTGGAATATCTCTTCCTATCCCTCCTATTTCCCAATTTGTTTTTGTTATTTCGGGATCAACTGTTCTGGTACCTGGGACCAATGCGATTTCATCGATTCCGTATGCTCTTCGAACAGTTTTGGTGCGTCCTAGTTGAAAATTCACACCTAAATTATATAAGTTCTCGTCAAACTACCAACTGAAGTGCCAAATTGAGCAAATGTTGGGAATAGATAATCAAGATTTTGCTTATTTTTTCTGTTTGAGTAGATGTTTTAGGCAAGCTCGCCAGAAAATTTATTTCATGATTTTGTTATTGGTGATTTGATTAGAGGTGATTTACTTTCAGATATATGGTTATTTTCTTTAAAAGGTTTCTTAATGCTCAGATGTTCATATAATTGGTAAAACACTTATACATGGCTGATCCATTGGGACCTAATAGCACTGGTCCCGGGGAATCCGTTGAACGGATCATCCAGACTGATTTAAGAAACGAAATGTCGCGTTCCTACTTGGAATACGCGATGAGTGTGATTGTTGGCAGGGCTTTACCTGATTCAAGAGATGGACTTAAGCCAGTTCATCGAAGAATTCTCTACGCTATGTATGAACTAGGTCTAACTAGTGATAGGCCATACAGGAAATGCGCGCGTGTCGTTGGAGAGGTTTTAGGAAAGTATCATCCGCATGGTGATACTGCTGTCTATGACGCGTTAGTCAGGATGGCTCAGGACTTTTCAATGCAAATGCCTCTTATTGATGGGCATGGGAATTTTGGATCTGTTGATAACGATCCACCTGCGGCTATGAGATATACCGAATCCAGATTGCAATCTTTAACGACTGATAGCTTGCTTGAAGATATTGAATCAGAAACAGTTGATTTTGCAGATAACTTTGATGGATCTCAGCAGGAACCGACTGTATTGCCGGCAAGAATTCCTCAACTGTTATTAAATGGTTCTTCTGGAATAGCCGTAGGTATGGCAACTAACATACCTCCTCACAACTTGGTTGAATTGATTGATGGATTGATGGCTTTAATTTCCAATCCTGACTTAGAAGAAAAAGAGCTTATGAATATAATTAAAGGTCCTGACTTTCCTACGGGTGGTCAGATACTTGGTCGAAGCGGAATTAAGGAAACATATCTTTCGGGTAGAGGTTCAATAACAATGCGAGGAGTTGCTGAAATAGAAACTGTTGAAAATCCAGGCAGGCCAGATAGAGATGCTGTGATAATTACTGAACTTCCATATCAAACAAATAAAGCAGCATTAATAGAACGAATAGCTGATATGGTCAACGATAAGAAACTTGAAGGCATTGCAGATATAAGAGATGAAAGTGATAGAGATGGAATGAGAATTGTTGTTGAATTAAGAAGAGATTCATATCCTCAAGTTGTACTAAATAACTTATTTAAGCTCACTCCTTTGCAGACAAATTTTAGTGCAAACATGCTTTCATTAGTTAATGGTGAGCCGGTTATATTGTCACTTAGAAAGATGTTGCAGGTGTTTTTAGATTTTAGAGTAGAAACTATTGAAAAAAGAACAAAATACCTATTGAAGAAGGCAGAAAATAGAGATCATATATTATTAGGATTGCTATTGGCTTTAGATCAATTAGATGAAATAATTAATCTTATTAGGTCAGCATCTGATTCTGCAACTGCTAAAAAGAAATTACAAGAACTTCATGGCCTAACTGATATTCAGTCTGATGCCATTTTGCAGATGCAGTTAAGACGACTTACCGCTTTGGAGGCCGATAAAATAAGACTTGAACATGAGGACTTAGTGAAGAGAATAATAGATTTAAAAGATATTTTAAATAGAAAAGAGAGAGTCTTTGAAATAACAAAACTAGAATTAAATGAACTAAAAGAAAAATATAATTCTCCAAGAAGAACCAAAATTCTTGATCTAGGAGGAGGCCTTGAGGATATCGATTTGATTGCGAATGAAAGATCAGTGGTTTTGCTAACTGAGACTGGATATTTAAAAAGGATGCCTGTTAATGAATTTGAAGCAACAAGTCGAGGAACAAGGGGTAAAGCAGGAACCCGAAGCCAAGGAGAGGAAGAGGTGAAAAAATTTATTAGTTGCAATGATCATGACAGCCTTCTTCTCTTTAGCGATAGAGGTGTTGCATACGCTATTCCCGCTTATAGAGTCCCTCAATGTAGTAGGACTGCTAAAGGGACTCCTATTGTTCAATTACTTCCAATTCCAAGAGAAGAGGCAATTACTTCATTGCTCTCTGTGAGTTCTTTTGATGATGAAAACTATTTATTAATGCTTACAAGGGGTGGTTTTATTAAAAGAACACCTCTTTCCGCTTTTAGCAAAATCAGAGCAAACGGATTAATTGCAATAGGTCTAGAGGATGGAGATGCTTTAACCTGGGTACGTTTAGCCGAATCAGACGATAGTGTTTTGATTGGTTCCAAAAATGGAATGACGATCCATTTTAGATTAAATGATTCAGAATTACGATCTTTAGGTAGGACAGCAAGAGGGGTTAGATCAATGAATTTGAAGGACGGCGATTCTCTTGTAAGTATGGATGTTTTATCTACTGAGTTGGCTGATCATGTTGATAAAAGTGAAGAACAGTCACCTGAGGATGATTCGTCAGTATTAGAAGGCCCTTGGGTACTTGTTGCATCAGCAAGTGGACTAGGTAAAAGAGTGCCCGTTACACAATTTCGCTTGCAAAAGAGAGCAGGCATGGGATTAAGAGCAATAAAATTCAGAAAAGTTGGTGATGAACTTGTGGGTTTAAGAGTTTTAGGTAAAGGAGCTGAATTATTATTAGTTAGCGAAAAAGGAGTAATTGTTAGAACTAGCGCGGATAAAATATCACAACAATCAAGAGCGGCAACAGGGGTAAGAATTCAGAAGTTAGACGATGGAGACAAATTATCGGAGGTTGTTTTAGTCCCTCCTGAACAAATTATCGATGATGAGGAAAAAGAATCATCCTCAATTAATCAATCAATAAATACTGATTCAATTTCAAAAAATTGAAATCATTTAATTGTGCTGATGTTTTAGTTATGGGGGCAGGACCTGCTGCTCTATGTATTACTTCAGAGTTGGTTCGACAAGGATTGGATGTTCAGGCAATTGCTTCTAAGTCTCCTTTAGAGCCTTGGCCTAACACATATGGTATCTGGGCCTCTGAACTTGAGTCTTTAAATATGGAGGAATTATTAAAATACAGATGGAATGATACTGTGAGTTTTTTTGGAGATGGATTAAGTAATCAGGGGAATACTTGCACAAATCATTATTTAGATTATGGACTTTTAAATTTAAATAATTTTCAGGAAGCTCTTCTTGAAAGATGCAATGGACTTTCGTGGCAGGTTGAAACGGTGGAGAATATAACTTTTAGCGAAAAAGAAACAGTTGTTATATGCTCGTCTGGAAAAAAATATTTCGCCAGGCTAGTAATTGACGCGAGTGGTCATAAATCTCCTTTTATTAGACGGCCTGAGCATAATGAAATTGCGAAGCAGGCGGCATATGGAGTTGTTGGAAAATTTAGTTCTGCCCCAGTTGAAAAGAATCGTTTTGTTTTAATGGATTTCAGACCCGACCATTTAAATCCAAAACAATTAAAAGAGCCACCTTCTTTTCTTTATGCCATGGACTTGGGAGATGGAAGTTATTTTGTTGAAGAGACATCCTTGGCTTGTGCACCTCCAGTTTCATTTGAATTATTAAAAGCAAGATTAAATTCTCGACTTTCGAGCAAAGGAATTCAAATTGAGGAAATAATCCATGAAGAACATTGCCTCTTTCCTATGAATTTGCCATTGCCTTATAGAGATCAACCTCTTTTGGCTTTTGGTGGTTCAGCTAGTATGGTTCACCCTGCCTCGGGATATCTTGTCGGATCCCTTTTAAGACGAGCACCTTCATTAGCAAAAGAGATTGCAAGAGTTATAAAAAAAGATCCTCATATGCCTACTTCTCTGATAGCCAGAAGAGGATGGCAGACGCTCTGGACTCCTGAATTAGTTCAAAGACATCGTCTTTATCAGTTTGGGCTTCAAAGACTAATGAGTTTTAATGAATCCCTTTTAAGATCTTTTTTTGATACTTTTTTTAAATTACCAAGAAAAGATTGGTATGGATATCTAACTAATACACTTCCTTTGCCAAGACTTTTTATTGTTATGCTCAGACTATTTTCTATTGCTCCATTAAAAGTCAGATTAGGAATGCTTGGCTTAATAATAAAAAAGAAAGATAAAATTTAGATTTTCTTTTTCCAATCAATTGGAGAAATTAATGGGAATATACAATCTTCTCTTTCTACGGTTTTGAGAAAATTAGGCTCAATAATTTTATTATTTTTAATTGCATTAATTAACATCCAAAATCTTTTAATATGTAAATTTATTCTTTCTCGGGCGAGACCAGTCGTAGTACCAGCTTTTAGAATGAAACTCCAATCTGAGGATTGACATAATAAAAGTTCTCTTGCAGCTTGCTTAATGATTTTGATATTTGATTCTTTTTGTATACCTTTTGAACAAATATTAACCATCTCTCTTCCCGCTTTACTCCACTCATGAACAATCCAAGCATTAGAATCATTCAACCAATAATTATGAAAGCCACCTTGCCCCCAGCTTGATGGAGAAGGATTGCATAATTGGAGTTGATTGTTTATTTGAAGAGATTCTTTTAGCGTAATTAAATTAATACCTTCTTTTTTTGATTTAATAAATAATTGCGAGAGAAACTGCGGCCCTTCAAACCACCAATGACCAAAAAGTTCTGCATCAAAGGGAGCTATTAATAATGGTTCTATGATCATGGATTTTTCTAGTTTAATAAGTTGTCTTTTTCGATCCTTTAAATAATTCTCGGCATCTTTCTCAACCATTGCTTGAGCTGCTATTGGGTCATATTGTTGTTTCTTTTCTAAAGATGTGTTTTTAGATGAAATTTTAAATAATTTAATGCCTAGAGGTCTTTTCTCATTAATTCCTATTTTTTTTAGGTTTTCGATTGATAAATCCCACCCTAAATCTCTATGGAATTCTCTGTAGTTTGGATTTCCTGGATATCCATCTCTAGCAGACCAGACTGGAAGCGTTGATTCACTATCTCTACCAAAAAAAGCTACACCTTTACTAGTGCAAATAGGGGCATATAAACCATATCTTGGCCTTGGATATGCATTCAACAATCCATGTCCATCAAGAACAGCATATCTAAGGCCTGCTTCAGCCATTAATTCATCTAAACCCTCGTAATAGGCACATTCAGGCAACCAAATACCCAATGGCGGATTTTTGAAAAGTCGCTTATGCTCCCTCACGGCAGTTTTCAATTGTCCCCGCACAGCCTCAGGGTTTTCTCTTAAAAGAGGAAGATATCCGTGAGTGGCTGCACAAGTAAGAATGTCAATAACTTCTGAGATCTGTAATTTTTCAAATCTCCCAATTAAATCTCCCTGACAGCTATTCCAGCTCGCTAATTGGTCTTTAAAGTGATTTTTTAGATGAAGAGCGGCTTTTTTATTATCTGTGTTTAATGATTCGAGTACTTCTAACCTTATATTTACCCATTCTTTGAAACGATTTTTTAAAACTTCATCTTCCAATAAGGAAAGTAAAGTAGGCGAGAGACCTATTGTGATTTTTGGAAATTGTTCTTTTGAATTGTAGGCTTCTTCTAATGTTCTTAAAAGAGGAAGATAGCATTCTACAAGAGCTTGAAAGAACCAATCCTCCTCAAGTGAGCCAGGTTCTTCTGATCTCACGAAAGGTAGATGGGCATGCAGGACTATGGCGAGATTGCCTTTAGCCATTGAAATTTCCAGATTGTTGGATTTGATTCTTAGATACTTATACTCTTTAACCGCATAAGAATAGATGAATCTTAAGTTATCATATAAATCTAGTAAAAATAGATACTAAAAAATAATTAATTTATATATTTATTATTTAAGTTTTAAATTTTGGAATAGATATTAAATCTTATATTTCTAATAGTTAAAATGTAGAATATATAAAATTCAAACAAAATAGTTAGAAACTTAATATTTTTTCTAGTAAATAGAATTATTTATACTATAATTTAATTAATTAATTCAGATCTTAAAAGGTCTAATTATTTTTATATATTTATTCTATGGCCAAAGACCCGGGCCGAGTTTTGATTTTCGACACCACATTAAGGGATGGAGAACAATCCCCTGGTGCTAGCTTAAATTTAGAAGAAAAGTTAGCCATAGCTCAACAATTAGCAAGATTAGGCGTAGATGTGATTGAGGCAGGATTCCCTTTCGCCAGTGCAGGTGATTTTGCCGCAGTTCAGAAAATTGCTGAGCAAGTTGGTGGTGAGGAAGGTCCAATTATTTGTGGACTTTCTAGGGCCTCTAAATCTGATATCAAGGCTTGTGCGGATGCAATTGCTCCAGCCCCTAAAAAAAGGATCCATACCTTCATTGCAACAAGTGATATTCACCTTGAACATAAATTAAGAAAATCTAGAAAAGAAGTTCTTGAAATTGTCCCAGACATGGTTAGCTATGCAAAAAGTTTTGTAGATGATGTCGAATTCTCTTGCGAAGATGCAGCTAGAAGTGATTTGGACTTTTTGTATGAAGTAATCGAATTAGCTATCTCTTCAGGGGCTAATACTATAAATATTCCAGATACAGTTGGTTATACCACCCCTTCTGAATTTGGAGATCTGATATCAAGTATCAATATAAATGTTCCGAATATTAATGAAGCGGTTATTTCAGTGCATGGGCATAACGACTTAGGACTTGCCGTCGCAAATTTCCTTGAAGCTGTAAAGAATGGTGCTAGGCAACTTGAATGCACTATTAACGGAATTGGGGAAAGAGCCGGTAATGCTGCATTAGAAGAATTGATTATGGCTCTTCATGTTAGAAGGTCATACTTTAATCCTTTCTTTGGACGAGAAGCTGAATGCCCAACACCTTTAACAGCAGTTAGAACGGAAGAGATAACAAAGTCTTCTCGATTGGTTTCAAATTTAACTGGTATGGTCGTTCAGCCAAATAAAGCAATTGTTGGGGCAAATGCTTTTGCTCATGAATCTGGAATCCATCAAGATGGGGTATTAAAAAATAGGCTTACTTATGAAATTATCGATGCAAAAACAGTTGGTTTGACTGACAACAAAATTTCTTTAGGTAAATTGAGCGGTAGAAGTGCAGTTCGGGCTAGGCTAGAGGACCTTGGATATGATTTGAATAGAGAAGATCTTAATGATGCTTTCGCTAGATTTAAGGATTTAGCTGATAGAAAAAGAGAAATAACAGATAGAGATTTAGAGGCAATTGTTAGTGAACAAGTTCAACTCCCAGAAGCTCTATTTCAACTGAAATTGGTTCAAGTAAGTTGTGGTACATCTTTAAAACCCACGGCTACAGTAACTGTAATTGGCGAAGAAGGAGAGGAAAAAACTTCTGTATCTACTGGTACAGGGCCTGTTGATGCAGTAGTAAGAGCTTTAGACTCTCTTACTGAAGAACCAAATGAGTTGATTGAATTCTCTGTAAAGTCAGTTACGGAAGGGATAGATGCTTTAGGAGAAGTAACTATTCGAATTAGAAGGGATGGAAATCTTTTTTCAGGTCATTCCGCTGATACTGATGTTGTAGTTGCAGCTGCACAAGCTTACATTAATGCTCTTAATAGATTGGTCGCTGCTAAGGGAAGAAAATCTATTCATCCACAACATGACTTGGCGCAAATAGAAAGAAAAGGAGTTTGATAAAAAAATTTATTTTTTACAGTTCCTTCGAATAGATGATTTGTTTTCAGTAAATTTTTTGAGAAAAATCGCCTTAAGGTTTAAAAGAATGTTTAATATATGTTGTGACGATTTGAAAGGCGCACATAAATGGCTTTAAGAAGAACCATCTATCGACTTACTGGGCTTGATGGTGCACCTCATCATGTCCTAGACGCTCCTTATGAAAGTATTGATGCTGCACTTCGAGCCGCAAATTCATGGTGCGATGGCCAAGGGTTGAGATGCACAATTAAAGATCGAGGTATTGGTGTTCAAGTGCTTGCAGGGAACGGCACATGGAGAACAGTTTGTTATCCATCTAATTGTTTGCAAACTGCTCTTATTTAAAATAAATTATTAGTCTTACTCTTATGATTTTATTTAAGACAATATTTTTTTATAAATGAGTTCAGGAATGCGCGGATACTGGACGCTTACATGGTTTGGTTTGATTTCAAATACAATCGCAATTCCTTTTATTGCTTATGTTGTTGGATCAGGTCCTCCTCTTCAAGTTGCTAATATAACCCTTGCTATTAGTCTTGCTTGGCCAGCTGCAATAACTGGGATAGTTGCATCAGCAGGTTTATTCGCTCAAAGAGGATGGGGAGTGATTTTATCAATAGTAGCTTTGTCAATGACTCTTTCAGGTACTCTGCCATATGGAATAATCAGATTAATAAGAGTAAAAGATTATTTTGGTATTAGCGGCTTATCATTATTAATTGCTTTGCTTAATTTATTTGCTTTGCTTTACTGGTGTAGAAGAGGCCATAGACGCATTAGACTCTGATTAGACTGTCATTTCAATAATATTTTTAGTTTTTTATCTTGGATTAAAGCTTGGATATTTTAATCTTCTATGCCGCATTCTTCTCCACACTGATACAAAGGCTCTAAGTATTATCTCTATTTCTGCCCTTGTCAGACTGCTTTCTTTTAATTGGCCATCTAGCTGACGAGATTGAATTATTTTCCTAACTGTTTTGCATGCATCACTATCAGAAGAGGATGCGTCTAGTGATCTCAATGCTGCTTCGCAACCATCTGCAAGCATAAGAATGCCAGTTTCTTTGGAGTGAGGAATAGGTCCTTTGTATCTGAAACTTTTTTCAGAGGCAGAAGGATCACTTTCTCTAGCTTTGTGAAGGAAATATCCCATTTTAAGCGTACCTTGATGTTCTGGAATGAAATCAGCAATGGGTGATGGAAGTCGATATCTTCTTGCAAGTTTTAACCCTTCATCTACATGGGCTTGAAGTATTTCGGCACTTTTATAAGGGTTTTTGATTTCTTCATGTGGGTTAATACCATCTCGCTGATTTTCAATAAACCAGTTGGGTGCATGTAGTTTTCCAACATCATGATATAGAGCCCCTGTTCTTATTAAGTCAACATCAGCTCCAATTACTCTTGCTCCTTCTTCAGCAAGACTCAAAATTGTTAGAGTATGTTCAAATGTTCCTGGTGCTTCTCTAGATAATCTCCGCAGTAACGGTCTTTCTTGATCAGAGAGTTCCATTAATCTTGCTCTTGTGAGTAAACCAAAAGTATTTTCTAATATAGGAATAATTAATATTGTTATCATTAGCATTGCACTAATGATAAGTGTCTCATTGAAGAGAGAATTAGTATCAAAAGATAGGTTGTTAAATTCTATATTTTCTTCTTTAATTATTTGATTAAATATAAACCATTGTCCTAATAAAGCTCCAAAAGGTATAAATACAGCTATCTGAAGAACTTGAGCACGACTTCGCATCCTTCTTCCTAAAAATGCAATAAAAGAACCAGCTATACAAGCAATTATTAGTCTAACTTCACTTAGTTCATTAAGAGAGGTTGGCCAAATTAGACTAGCTGACGCCATCCAAGCTAATGATGTTGTCGTACCTATTCCTTGAGAAAGAAGTAGCGTAGGTGGTAATATTAACTGCAATGGACTGGCTATTGGAACAAGCCAATTTTTTGTTAGTTGGACTACAAATAATAAAGTTAAAGAAAGTAGTCCATGCCTTGCCTTAAGTCTAGGCTTTTCTCTTCTCATAATCATAAGAAGCAATCCGCAGCATCCCAAAGATTCAGAGAATGTTATTAACCATTTTAATGGCCTAGGGCTTCTACTAACTTTGTTGAAATGTTCTAAAACATCAAATTGTTGTGAACTAATGATCTCTCCTTTTCTTGTGATTGTTCCACCTTCTTTAACATCTATTGTATTTATATTTTCTTCATTAATTAAATTGTCGAGCAATAGATTTGTTTTTAAAGAATCAACCTTTAAATTACTTTTTTGATAAAAAGAGTTTGATAAAATTTTTGCACCTAATGATCTATTTGGTGAATCTTTTGATCCTAGATCTATTAATTGTTGTGATGAAGCTTCATTTAGTTGCTCAAAAGCGAGTGTATTAATAATTCCTTGAGAAAGCATTTTAATCGAAGCTTTTTTTATTTCTTCTTCCCATATTTTCCATTCTCCATCAGAAACTTTAATTAGCCAGTTTCTTTCTAAATTAGATAGGCTATATTTATTAATTCCTATCTCAAAATCAGGATCTTTCAGTAATCGAAGTTCTTCGATTTGTCTAATAACATATTTTTCTAAACTATTAGATTGGTTTTTATCGATAACTTGTACAAATTTCTCGTTTAAACCTTTTCTTTTTTCTTTTAATGCTTGAGTATCTATTACTTTTGCATTTTTTGGAGCTATTTCATTGAATGGAGCGATATCTCCTGGTTTGAGATCGGGAACAGCAAGTAACTTATAACTTGAAATTATTGCTACTAATAGGCATACCATTAGTAGACCTAACTTGTCAGTGGAAGACCAGCGAAGTATTGGGCGTCTGGGGGATTGACTCCCTAACCATATTCTCCAAATTTTTTTTGGACTGGGTAACTTAGCCACAGACTTTTTCACCTAAACACAAATCTAGGTTTAATGGGTTGATCAATTGAAATTGTATTCGTTTTATTTATGGCAAACATTTTAGATGGAAAAAAACTTGCTCAGGAAATTGAGCTTATACTTCAACAGACTATCGAATCTGGACTAGAAGTTGCGAAACGTTCACCAGGCCTTGCAGTTATAAGGGTCGGTAACGATCCTGCAAGTGGAGTTTATGTGAATTACAAGGAGAAAGCATGCCAAAGAATAGGTGTAAAGAGTTTTGCTAAACATTTAAAAGAAGATATTTCGTTGGAGGAACTAATAGAAATTATTAAAGGGTTGAATGATGAAGACAAAGTTGATGGGATTTTGTTGCAACTTCCATTACCGTCTCATCTTAATGAAGCCTGTTTGCTTAGCAGAATAAATCCTGATAAGGATGCTGATGGATTACACCCTTTGAACCTTGGACTATTAATAAAGGGAGAGAAAGGACCTAGATCGTGTACGCCTGCTGGAGTAATGGCTCTTCTAAAAAGGAATCATATCGAAATTGAAGGTAAACGAGCAGTAGTAGTTGGAAGAAGCATCCTTGTGGGGAAGCCAATGGCTTTAATGCTTGAAGCTGCTAATGCGACTGTCACGATTGCTCATTCAAGAACTAAAGATTTACCTTCTTTGACTAGAGAAGCTGATTTAATTGTTGTAGCTGCTGGTAAACCCTATCTAATTGGGGAAGAACACATAAGAGAGAATTCCATAGTTATTGATGTAGGCATTCATAGACTTCCTTCTGTTAAAAAGAATTTGCAAAAAAGTGAAAAAACTAAACTTTGTGGAGATGTAAAGATATTTGAAATTGAAAATAAAGTAGCTGCTTATTCTCCAGTCCCTGGCGGCGTGGGGCCTATGACAGTAACAATGCTTCTAGCAAATACAGTTGATAGGTGGCAGAAACATTGTGGATTACCTTTAACTATTAGTCATTTACTTCCATGAATCACAATGTCCTGAGAGAATTGATAGGAATCGATTTTTTGCATGCAGGAAGCAATCGCTTCTTTTGACTTCGCTGAGTATCTAGAGAAATCTAGGACTCAAGTTGAAGATGCGCTAGATGCGTCTCTAGGCCCTGAAAAGCCAGAAAAATTAAGAGAATCTATGCGTTATTCCCTTTTGGCCGGGGGGAAAAGGTTAAGGCCGATACTTTGTCTTGCTGCTTGTGAACTTGCTGGAGGTGAGATTGAAAAAGCTCTCCCTACTGCAGTTGCTCTAGAAATGATTCATACAATGTCTCTTATCCATGATGACCTACCTTCAATGGATAATGACGATCTTCGTAGAGGGCGACCTACAAATCATAAAGTCTACGGGGATGCAGTAGCCATACTTGCTGGAGATGCGCTTTTGACAAGAGCCTTTGAGATGGTATCAATACGAACAAAGGGTGTTTCATCAGAAAGACTTTTAAAAGTGGTCGGAGAACTTTCTTTAGTTGCAGGTGCTCCTGGACTAGTTGGTGGACAAGTAGTTGATCTAGATTGTGAGGGTAAGGAAGTAGATTTAGAAACCTTAGAATATATTCATCTTCATAAAACAGGAGCTTTGCTTAAAGCATGCGTAACTTGCGGAGCATTAATTGGTGGAGCAGATGAGAAGCTTTTGGAAGCATTACGTGTATATGCAAGAGGTATTGGTTTGGCATTTCAAATAATTGATGACATTCTTGATGTGACAGCAAGTAGTGAAATATTGGGTAAAACAGCTGGTAAAGATTTAATTGCAGACAAGACTACTTATCCCAAATTACTTGGTCTTGATGAATCAAGAAAGAGAGCAGATTCTTTAGTGGATCAAGCAAAAAATGCTCTTAAGCCTTGGTCAGATAAATCAAAACCTCTACTTGCATTGGCTGATTACATAACAAACAGAGATAGATGAATATTAATCCAGCTTTAGAAAATCAATTTGTTTTTATTCTTGATAATGCAGTCTTGGCATGGGGTCTAGCTGCATGTGGTCTTGCTCAATTGTCTAAATTATTATTTGAATTAATTTTCAAGCAAAGGTGGCGTCCATCTGTGCTGATAGAAACAGGAGGTATGCCTTCAAGCCATTCGGCTTTAGTAACAGGAACAGCTGCAGGCGTTGGACTTCAGCTCGGTTTTGATGATCCTCTATTTGCTTTGGCGTCAACGATTGCTTTTATAGTGATGTATGACGCTTCTGGAATAAGAAGATCGGCAGGCTTGACTGCAGCAAAAGTAAATCAGATTTCAAAAATTAATTTCAATGAATCATCCTCCGAAACCACTTTAAAAGAATCTTTGGGGCATACAAAAATAGAGGTTTTAGTGGGAAGTCTTCTGGGCCCCAGTGTTGCCTTGCCAGGTATTTTATTTATTGGATCCCCTTTGCATCTTTTGCAAATGATTGGATTATTTTCTGTGTGAAAGAAATAAAAATAAATGCTGATAAAGTTGTTTTAACTAAGGATCAAGAAAAATCTCTTGAATTATTTTGTGAATGGTTGAAGACCCCATATTCCTTTAAACCCTTTGTAATGAAAGGTTTTGCTGGCAGCGGAAAAACCTATTTATCTATGAAATTTTTAAAAAAGGTTGATGACCTGGGTTTGTGTTGGACTGTAGTTGCACCTACTCATAAAGCTGTCGGTGTACTAAGAGAGGGTTTAAGAAATGAAGCTATTCAACCTACATGGTTTCCCTCTACTATTCACCGTTTGCTTCGACTTAAATTAAAAAGACAAGCAGATATAGAAATATGTGAAAGAACAGATCAAACCGAGAGCTCTTTGGAGAATTTAGGACTTGTTTTAATTGATGAAGCATCAATGATTGATGCCACATTATTAGAAATCACTCTTGAATGTGCTAGATGCAATTCGACACGTTTGGTCTTTGTTGGAGATCCTGCTCAACTTCCCCCAGTTGGAGAAAGTTTTAGCTCAGTTTTTTTGATGAAACGAGCAGTTAATACTGAACTCAAGGAAGTTGTTCGTCATCAAGGACCTGTTTTGAAATTGGCAAAAATTATTAGAGATGGCGAAATCCCTTGTCATCAGCCACCAATTTTGCCAATTATTAATTCTAAAAAAGGTAATGTTGGAATATTAGATAGAAAAAATTGGCTCGAAAAGGCAAAGGTTTCATTGAGGCAATCATCTTTAGAGGATGATTATGATCAAGCAAGAATTTTGTGCTACACGAATCGAATTGTTGATAATTTAGTCCCTCATGCAAGAAGAGCTATTCATGGCGATATGGCTGATCAATATCAGGTTTTGCCTGGAGAGGTTTTAATTAGTCGTAAGGCTGTAATGATAAATGCCTCATTGAATGAAAGTGAGATTGGGGAAGAACCAGATATTTTGATTAGTTCAAATAGAGAGATGATTGTAGAAGATGTAATACCTAATAGTTTTGACTTGGCTTCTTTAGGAATCCATAATGATTTTGAATATTCTTTGCCTATCGTTGAAACTCAGGTAGTTAAGGTTGTTACTTGCGATCAAAAAGAATTTTCTTTGAGGTTAATGCCTCAAATAGGATCTAAATCTCGTATTGATTTAGACTTTGCTTTGAATGAATTGAGTAAACAGGCGCGAGAGAAAGGGAAGAAAAATAGTCCTTTGATCTGGAAACTTTTCTTTTTTATTAGAGATTCATTCGCTTCATTAGGTCCTGCTTCAGTCCTTACAATTCATAGGAGTCAAGGAAGTACATTTGGCGAAGTTTTCATTACCTCTGATGTCTTTTGGCCTAAAGATCTTGAATTTAGAAGACGTCTTGTATATGTGGCTGTTAGCAGAGCAAGTAAAGCAGTTTGGATCGTTGGTGATGATAAAAAAAACAACAAGTATCAAACTATTTTAGAAAAATTATTAATCGATTAGGTTTTAAACCTTTTTCTTAAGCTGATTCTTTGGAACAATTAATAACTGTTTTCTTCCAATTATTCAGAATCTCTGGAGAGCTTGCCCAATGAAGATGGATCCAGCTTGCATGAATTAAATGATTACAAAAACCTTCATTTTTTAATTCTATATTCCATCCCTTTATATCCCATAAGGGATTTATTTCTGAGTTATGTTTTTCATTAATTATTTCCCAACGATGAAATTCATGCCCAATTAGTTTATTACCAGGATCAATAACAGGACTTTTATTTTTACTTATTGCTTCTCGATAACCGATTTTTAGGTTTCCCTTTTTTGCCTTAAAAGGTAATATTCCAGCCATTGAATGTTCCTTCCCCTCTAAGTCAAATATACTTTTACCTAAAAGCATCATTCCTCCACATTCGGCATATATTGGAAATTTTTTTGCAAATATATTTATAGACTTCAAGCTGATTTTTGAGTTGCTTAATTGTTCTGCATGTTGCTCAGGAAAACCACCAGGAATTATTAATCCTTTTGCTTCGTTGGGAATTTGTTTGTTTTCAAGAGGCTTCCATCTAATAGTTGGCATCCCATTCTTTTCTAATAATTCTTTTGTTTCTTGATATCTAAAATGGAAAGCCTCATCTTCAGCGATGGCAATTGGGTGAACTAATCCTGAATCTTTCTTTGGTAAATAATTAATTATCTTATCTTGGGATTTATGAGGTAATAAAAGTTTTTTAAAACTTTCAACATCTAAATAATTTTTAGCTATGGATGCCCACTTTTTAACTTTTATATCTAAATTTTGAATCTCATGAATTGGAGCCAAGCCAAGATGCCTAGATGGAAGGTATAAGTCTTGACATTTAGGAATGCAACCTAAAGGTTTTACATTGATTTGAGAAAGGACTTCCAATAAAATTTTTTCGTGTCTGGGGGTTTGAACATTATTTAAAACAATTCCTTCAATTTTTAATTCCTTATCGTGTTCTTGGAAACCTTTTATTAATGCTGCTAGTGACGCAGCTTTCCCCCTGGCATCAACAATAAGGACTATTGGCAGGCCTAGAACTTTAGCTAATTCAGCTGTACTTCCTTTTGAGCTACTTCCAATTCCATCAAATAATCCCATTACCCCCTCAACTATAGAAAAATCAGTTAATCCTCCAAAGTGATTAAAACTTTCTTTCACCCATTTCTCACCAGAAAGAATTAAATCTAGATTTCTACAAGCTTTGTTTGATACTGCACTGAGTTGTTGAGGATCTAAATAATCTGGGCCAACTTTAAAAGGTTGAACTGTTTTTTTGATACTTTTTAACCAAGCAATCAAAAGGAGGCATAAAAGTGTTTTTCCACTATTACTAGAGCTAGCAGAAATTACGCATGCCATTTATTTACTAATCTATTCGTATTGATTAACTAAATTAAGTATTTCAATGGCTATTGGTGTAGCACTTGCAAGTAGTGGGCTTGTATTACCTCTGCTGCTAGATAGTAAACGAGCTACATCATTTTCTAAAGAACTTTTTTGTATGGGAACAACTTGCTCTATGAGTTCCATTCTTGCCATACCACCAGCTTCCAATCGCATGCATTCCCCAGATTCTGATGCAAGAATCACACATATATCATTTTTTTGTTTATTGTTATCTCTTGCAATGAGTCTCAGACCTACAATTTGACCTGGATTAATGCTTGGCTTACCTATTGGTAAAGAAGTCAAGCTAACTGCAACTATGGCCTTATCAGGACGGATAAAATTTACTTTTATATGATCTTTTTTTGATGATACACAATTTCGTAGTTTCCAATTGAGACGATCGGCTATCCATGCAGCTAACAAAAGACCTTGAACTGATTGAGAGCCTTGAATATCAATATCAATTTTTTCTAAATTATTAAGTACATTTCTTCTTTGAAGTGGATCAAATACCATTGCTAATGTTTCTCTCCAACCTCTTAGCCGAAGCCAATTTAGATCGTTTACTGCTTGTCCAGATTTGATCCTTTGAAGCAACAAACTTAAGCAGTCTGCAGGCTCCCCTAATGCAGTATCTATAATTAATCTTCTATTTGGCAGAGCTAGAGCCTTAAGGAAATCAGGAGCCTCGTCAATTCTTCCATTCCACCACAACCAGGATGGAAGTTCATCTGGAACAAGTGTCTCAACTATCTCAAGTCCATCATTAATTGCAGTTTTATTCCCTCTTAAAACAATAACGTCGCCGCAAGCCGATTTGCCTCCGCCTTCTTCGGGAAGTGGGCAATATGCCGCTACAAGAGTTTCTAAATTATTTTCTTTTTCAATTGTTGGTGCAATTGTTATTAATCTGCGTGGCTGCAAATTGCTGATTGAGGTATCAATGTGTTGTCCTCTAAGGTCCTCTACATCTCTTAAGAATTCTTTGCTTTCGATTGAAGATTGAACTCTAAAATCTAGTGGAGAAGTACTGTTAGGAAGCTCTCCATCTAAAATAATTTGTCTTGCAGCTTCTATTAGATCAACTCGTTGACTACCAACTATTGGTCCAGATAGTTTTCCACTTTTGACAAGTTTCTGTTCAATCCATGCTGGTTGCCAGATTATTAAACAAAAAGTGTTAGCTCCTTTATCTCCTCTTTCTTCATGAGCCCAGAGTTGATCAAGATAAGTTGGTATTTCAGCTGGGGGTAGCTGAAGAGGTGTTTGAAGTGTTAACTGAGGAGACATTTAATTAGGTTTAAATAAAAAATTAAGTTTCAATTTTTTCAGGGCCTTCTCCATAAAAGTTGATCTTTACCTATTAGTAAATCTGATTCAGTAGGGCCCCATGTCCTTGATTCATATTGATAAACAGGTAATTCCCAAGGGGAATCTTCAATCATTTCAAGCAAAGGAGTGTATAAACGCCAAGCAGCTTCTACTTCATCACTACGAGTAAACAAAGTGGGATCTCCTAGCATTGCATCAGCAAGAAGTCTTACATATCCTTCATCTGAAGGCTCGCCAAAGGATTCGTCATAGGAAAACTCCATATTTACAGGTCTACTTCTCATACCTGAACCAGGCGATTTGACTTCAAAACTAAATTCGGCACCTTCGTTGGGTTGAATCCTAAGAATTAATTGGTTTGAAGTAGGACAACCTCCTGCTGCATCAAAAAGATGAACAGGGGCTTCTCTAAAAGTTAGAACTACCTCGCTAAGCCTTTTTGCTAGTCGTTTACCGGTCCTTACATAAAAAGGGACTCCTTGCCACCTCCAATTATCTATGAATAGTTTCATAGCAACATATGTTTCAGTTGTGCTGTTTGGATTAACTCCTGGCTCTTCTCTATATCCAAGGAGTGGTTCTTCATTGCTACCTCCCTTTGAATATTGGCCTCTAACACAACATTCCCAAGGTTTTTCTTCATTGGCAAGTTTGGCTGCTTGAAGAACTTTGGCCTTTTCATTTCTTATGGCTTCTGGATCAAAATGTCCAGGGGGTTCCATTGCTGTAAGAGCAAGCATTTGAGTTAGATGGTTTTGAACCATGTCTCTTAGAGCTCCTGAAGATTCGTAATAACCAGCTCGATCTTCAACTCCAACTGTTTCGGAACTAGTAATTTGAACACTAGATATGTAATTCCTATTCCAAATAGGTTCAAAAATGGTGTTTGCAAATCTAAGAACTAGAATATTTTGAACAGTTTCTTTGCCTAAATAATGATCAATTCTAAATATCTGACTTTCTTGCGCACAGCTTTGAACGAGAGAATTAAGTGATTGCGCACTATTAAAGTCTCTTCCAAAAGGTTTTTCGATAACAACCCGACTTCTTTTGTGATCTTTCAATAATCCTGCGGCAGCTAAAGCTCTACATCCACTTCCATAGAATTTGGGAGAAACTGAAAGGTAAAAAGTTCGATTTCCATGAGTAGCTTTTAATTTATCAATTTTTTCAAGCCTTTCCCCGAGTTTTACTAGATGTTCTGGTTGCTGAAGGTCTACAGGTTCATAGAAAAGATTTTGAGCAAATAATTCCCATTCATTAGGACTTTCTTTTATTTGAGAAGAGAGAGCCTCTTCCATTTTTGATTTAAATATTTCATCTGTCCACGGTCTTCTTGCGCAGCCTAAAACTGCAAATTCACTTGGTAATCTTCTTTGTTTGAAGAGTTCAAATAAGGCAGGAACAAGTTTTCGATGTGTTAAATCCCCTGAAGCCCCAAAAATAACCAGACATTGAGGAGGTATTACTCGCTCTTGGCGAAGACCTATTCTCAATGGGTTTGTTACTGGCATGCTCATTGATACTTTCCTTGCCAATTAAATAATAAATATGTAATCCAAATTGCTTTAAAACATTCCTCAACCTTTTAGTGATGAAATGCTTAAAGAGAAAATTGAATTTTATTTATTAAATATATAAAAAAAATTCTAAAAGTAACGAATAATTATCGCTTTCCAGACTTTTTTCTTTATCTAGTATGTCTCAGCATGCCATCTACCTGCTTTTCTTAGTTTTGGTCTAAGTTCAGACCAATCTAAACCTTTAGCAGCAGCTGCAGTTGTCATTGCCTCATCAATTCCGGGCTCCATTCCTTTTAATCCACACAAATAAATATGAGTCTTGGGATTCTCAATCATATTGAATATTTCTTCTGCATGTTCAAGAACTCTGTCCTGAATATACATTCTTCCTCCTTTTGTATTCTTCTGTTCTCTACTGATTGCTTTTGTATATCTTAGATTCTCAGGGAATTTTGATTTGTAATGCTCAAAGTCATCATCGTAAAGCAAGTTTGAAGTTTTAGGTGCACCCATAAACAACCAAGCTTTGCCTTTGAAATTCCACTGATGCTTTTCAATTTCAGTAGGTTCAAACATTCTTCTTAAATATGCTCTCATAGGAGCTATGCCAGTACCCGTTGCAAGCATTATGATATTTGAATCTTCTTCTTCTGGAAGAAGCATTTCTTTGCCTACTGGTCCACTAATTTTTACTTTGTCTCCTGGAGAGAGATTGCATAAATAAGTAGAACAAACTCCATTTATTGTTTCACCATCTTTTTCATATTGCAGTTGGCGAACACATAAGGAAAGAGTATTTCCAGCAAAGTTATCGCCATATCTCGTACTAGCTATTGAATAAAGTCTTGGTCTGTGTGGTTTGCCTTTAGCATCTTCCCCCGCAGCAAGTATTCCACAACTTTGTCCCTCAACATATTTGAATTCAGGATCAGCTCCAGATAAATCAAAAGTTATGTGTTGAACTTTCCCAATCGCTCCTTCTTTGAGTGCTGAATAGTTTTCAGTTACTACTCCAGTGAAAGGTGCTTTAGGTTTATAGGTGTTTACTGGTACATCTGAATGGGGCTTCTTGGCAGGAGCAGCAGCTTTAGCAGGAGCAGCAGCTTTAGCAGGAGCAGCAGCTTTAGCAGGAGCAGCAGCAGCTTTAGCAGGAGCAGCAGCTTTGACTTTCTCGCTTAAAGCATTCTTGCCAGTTCGCAACATTGCACCAAATGTATATTGTCTGCGTATTAGATAGAAAAAACCAATGATGATAGGAATATGTGCAAGACCACCAATAACTACCTTTGTCTCTGAGTAAGCCATAAAAACTTAAATTAGAACGTGAGATTACCAAGAAGAGGTTACTTTTTAGCTGTTTTATCTTGATATTACTAATTTATTAGTTCACCTTTTGAGATCGTCACAAGTGGTTAATGCTCTTAGATCGTTTTTCTTGACTGAGATTAAAGGGATTTAATTTTTTCGTAAGCCATTATTAGTTTTCATACTAACTATTTTGTAATGAAAAAATTAATTTATAAATTGATCATTTCCTTTAAATAATCCTTAAAGATAAGAACGTTACCTTTCTAAAGATATTTTCCAATAAAAAAGGTTTGAAAATTCAAAAAATTTTATTTGATAGCCCCAAGGGGATTCGAACCCCTGTCGCCTCCGTGAAAGGGAGGTGTCCTAGGCCTCTAGACGATGGGGCCAAGTGCAGTGACTAATAAACTAGAAAGTAAATCAATCACAAATGAAAGTTACGGGCCCGCCTTGCCACTCGTCAAGGCTTCTTGATCCTTCTTTTGTCCTCGCCATACAGGAACGGTGAAATAGAAACATGCACCTTCAGTTGGTTTGGAAACTACCCAGATCTTTCCTCCATGCACTTCAACAATTCTTCTACAAACTGAAAGACCAATGCCAAAGCCGATAGTCTCTTGAGAAGTCTGAGGAAGTCTTACTCGATCAACAAATATTCTCTGTTGTTCTTCTGGGGGGATACCAGGTCCGTTATCTCGAACAATGACCTCAACCCATTGATTTGTTCTGTGAAGCATTGTTATAAAAATTTCACCTTCGTCCTCAGAAAATTTCAAAGCATTTTCTATTAGGTTCAATAAAACCTGCATCATTCTCCTCTGATCTGCGAAAACAGAGGGTAGATCAGCGGGAATATCTGTATTTATTTTTATCTTGCGATTAAGCCAAAGTTTTTCAAGCTCAAGAATTGCTTCAGCAGAAATATTTGCAAGATCAACTTTTTGAGGATTAAACAAAGTTTCCCAACGAGTACTGCCAACTTCCAATAAGTCCTTCGAAAGCAATTCAATTTCTTCTAGCCTTCTTTTTAGGACTTCTTGAAATTTATTCATGCTGATTTGCCCTAATTTTTGGCTTTGAAGTGCTAAACCTGCTGCGGTTAATGGTGTTCTTAATTCATGAGCAACCATTCTAAGTAGACTTTCTTGAGAATGTATTTTGTTAGTGAGCGTTTCGTTCTCCTGCCGAAGAACTAAAAGATCATCCTCAAGTAAAAGTTCTTTTTGTGTTTGATTTGATTCAATTGTTTTAGGCCTGAGACTTACTCCGATCCCCTTAATTATTCCTTCGTGTTGCCATCTAGGTAGCCAAGTTTTAAGTTGCTCAAAAATTGAACTACCAGCAAAAATTTGTTTTGGTGTAGGCTCTAATTTTATTAGTGCAGGAATAGCGACTAATCTGTAAAACTCAAGTAATTCAGGGTTCTCAGTTGGATCTGACAATTCAAGAGTTACGTTGAAACCACAATCTTCCCCTTCTAAAAATTCAATTAACGAGCGAATATCTCCCGTTGAGAGATGGTGACGTGATGCCACAAGCAACAGTTTTAACTGTCGTCTATCGGTAGCTTCGGCACTATTCACAGTGTCGAGCAATCTAAATAATTACGTATACCTTAAGGTAATGAGACTCATTTTAGGTATTAGCTAATAATTAAGTGAATACTTTTTTAATTTCTCCATCCCAGATAAATGGCTATTTCTTATTCATCTGGTATCGGGAAAACAAAAAACTCATCAGTAGGTATTGATAGACTTCGAATTGATTTTGATAGTAGTTTGAGAAGATGGTTTGGCAGAAATATTGGATTATGGCATTCAAAGAGGCAATATTTTTTTGACGAAGAGAAGGCTATTAATTTGGAAATGTACATTAATGTTGAAAAATTAATACAAAGCGATGCAACATTTGAAAGCTATCGGTTTACCTGGTGGTGCGAAGACAAAAAAGATTTTTTTATTAAAAAACCCACATATAAGAGTGAAGGTGAAATCACAGTCCGACTTCAAGGTCATCAACTAATTCGTGATAGTTCTTATTTGTCTAATTCTCCAGGGATATCAAACATAAGACAAGTTGATGAGCATGAATTGATCTTTGAGTCTAATTATGATAATTGGCATGTATTAGAACATACACGCTTGATAGATCAGGACAAATTTAGATCAAGAACTATTTATAGTTGGTTTAAAGATAAGTTGACGATAGTTGAAAACCATCATGAATTAAGGATTAAGAATCCCAACTGAGTAGTTGATTAAATCTATTTGCACAGACCTTCATACAATATTATGTTTTTGATTTGCAAGTGAAGAATTTTTGATTAATTCTTTGCTGCATAAGATCTTTACGAATTAAAATCACTTGAGAAAAATGAAAAACTCACCAAGAAAAAGGATCTTGGCTATATCTATTTTTTTTGCTTCAATACTTTTATCAAGTTGTAATTCTTCCATAAAGTCAGAGTCTAATCCAACTAATAACAATTCTAACAAAAATAATATTAATTTTAGTCCTGCGAGTCGTGAAGACATGAATTTATATAGGCAAATTGGCATTAGTTATTTCTGTCTTGCAAGGCAAGCAGAAGTTCAATTTTCAAAGTCAATTTCAATTGCTTCTAATAACTTTGCTTTATTAGTTTCTAAAAAACATGGAGGTCTTATAGAAGAGATAGGTGATAAAAAGTTGACTAATGAACAAATTTATCAAGGATCTTATTTGCAAGTGATTGAAGGAGCTATACAGCTTTGCCCGGATCAAGTCCCTGAAGAGGATAAGGAAAAATTTCTAGAAGCTGTAGAGAAATTAAATCAAAATAATTAAATTTATTTTTTATATTCAAAAAATTATTTAATAATGTTAACTCAAAAATCAATTAAATTATCAGATTATATTGAATATCCATTCTTAATACCAACTATAAATTTAGACTTTAATATTTGTAAGGAATATGTTTTTGTCCAAGTTTCGATGATAATCAAACCAAAGGCAAAACAAACTTCAAATCTTATTCTTCAAGGTAATCAAATTAAATTATTATCTATATCAATTAATGATGATGAATTGGCTCGGGCAGAATATATTCTTTCGGATAATCTTTTGGTTATTCATAATCCTCCACTATCTGAATTTGAATTAAAAATAAAATCTAAAATTGATCCTTTCAATAATACCTCATTAGAAGGCTTGTATTTAAGTTCTGGAATGCTTACTACCCAATGCGAAGCTGAAGGCTTTAGAAATATATGTTTTCATCCTGATAGACCTGATGTTTTAAGCAAATATACAGTAAGGATAGAAGCCGATAAACTCTCTTATCCTGTATTATTGTCAAATGGGAATATGAAATATTCTGATGATTTAAATAATAATAGACATGAAATTATTTGGGAAGATCCTTTCCCTAAACCTTGCTATTTATTTGCTTTAGTGGCTGGTGATTTAAACAAAGTATCTGATAAATATATAACAAATACTGGAAGACTAATTTCTATTAAAATATATGTTGAGCGTGGAGATGAAAAATATACACAACACGCTATAAGCTCACTAAAAAAAGCAATGAAATGGGATGAAGATAAATATGGCCTTGAGTATGATTTAGATGAATATAAGATTGTTGCCGTAAGACATTTTAATATGGGAGCAATGGAAAATAAGGGATTAAATATTTTTAATTCTAAATTGGTATTGGCTGATTCAAAAACTGCAACCGATGATGAATTAGAGAGGATAGAAAGTGTAATTGCCCATGAGTATTTTCATAATTGGACTGGTAATAGGATTACATGTCGAGATTGGTTTCAGCTATCTTTAAAGGAGGGATTGACAGTATTCAGAGACCAATCTTTTACTTCTGATCTTCATAATTCTGGTATAAAAAGAATCGAGGATGTTTCCTTTCTTCGAAACTTTCAGTTTGCGGAAGATAAGGGACCCACATCACATGCTGTGAAGCCTAAAGAATATGTTGCTATAGATAATTTTTATACAACGACAATATATGAAAAAGGTGCTGAGTTAATAAGAATGATTGAACTTTTAATTGGATCTGAAAAATTCATGAAAGGTTTTAAAAATTATATTGATACTTTCGATGGTTGTGCAGCTACTACAGAGGATTTCATTTCTTCAATAATAAAAGGTGCTTATGTTGAAGAAGAAAATTGTAATTTTGATGTTGAAAAATTTAAGAATTGGTATTACAAGTCAGGGACACCAAAGGTTTATATAAGTCAATCTTGGGATTCAAATAATTCAATTTTAAATGTTTCATTTGAACAAGTAATAGATCATGGTATGGCTAATGATAATGTTGAAATGGTTATCCCAATTCTTTATTCTTGTTATAGCAGTGAAAAAGAAGGCAAGACTTTTGCAAAGGATAATTTATTTGTATTAGATAAACATAAAAAGAATCTACAAATTAATATTTTATCTGATGAGAAGAAAACTCCTATTTTATCTATATTTAGACGATTCTCTTCTCCAGTTCTTTGGGAATCTGATTTATCAATAGATGACTATCTTTTCCTTTTTTTAAATGATAATGATTATTTTACAAGGTGGGATTCTGGTCAGTTTTTGATGCGTAAGATAATTAAATCTAGGATTGAAAATACAACAAATTATTCATTAGAAGATAGTTTTTATAATGCTATTAAACAGTCAATCAAATCTTTAGGAATAAATGATCCTTTTTTCTTAGCAA
The DNA here is from genome assembly GCF_003208055.1 of Prochlorococcus marinus XMU1408. NCBI lineage: Bacteria > Bacillati > Cyanobacteriota > Cyanophyceae > Synechococcales > Prochlorococcaceae > Prochlorococcus > Prochlorococcus marinus. Next base: position 59,822 of record NZ_QJUE01000004.1, on the reverse strand, counting down.
AGCTTTTAACAATACCTGGCTTTTCTGAGTTGGAATCTATGTTTAAAAAAGTAGACCCTATTTCTATTTATAAAGAGTCTGTAAACTTTGAAGTCGCAATTGGTAATAATATTCTTGAGGATTTAAGAATATTATCTGAACAAGTATTAGTAAATATTAACCAGGTGTGGCCCATGGGGAAAGGCGAGAGAAAAATATTAGGAACAATATGGACTTATTTAGCACTTGCAGGGGATATGAAAGTAAAAAGAATTTGTGTTGACTCAATCGCTAATTCTTCAATGACTATTTCAAGGGCAGCTCTTAATGCATTAAAGTCACTTGATTGCCCTGAAACAAAGGAAGCTTCTAATTTATTTTATGAAGCTTGGAGTGATAATCCGGTGGTTTTGGACTCATGGTTCTCTTATGAGGCCTCCAGGCCTAATAAACAAGGAATTGATATTATTGAGAATTTACTTTCTCATCCTAAATTTGATTGGAAGGCTCCTAATTCAATTCGTGCTGTTTTAGGAGGATTTAGTAAAAACATTGAATTATTTCATTCTTTAGATGGAAAAGGCTATTTGTTTATGGCAGAGAAATTAATAGAATTAGATAAAATTAATCCAATAACGGCTTCAAGAATAGTCAAAGTTTATAGTAAATGGAAATCTTATAAAGATAAAAATAAGGAAGAGATGTATAAAGCAATTATAAAAATAAATCAAGCAAATATATCATCGAATACTAAGGAGGTAGTCGAACTTATGTTGAAGTAATTTAGTAAATTATCTAAACATAGAACTTACAGAACTTTCTTCGTGAATTCTCCATATAGCTTCTCCAAGCATATTTGCAACTGATAAAACTTTTAATTGTGTGAAATGTTGATTATTTGGGACTGGAATACTGTTAGTTACAATAACTTGTTCAAAAAGATCCTTTTTTGAAAGTCTGTCATAAGCAGGTGGAGAGAATACAGCATGAGATGCACATGCAATAACTTTGTTTGCACCTTCTTTTCTTAATAATTCAGCTCCTGCACAAATAGTTCCACCAGTGTCAATCATATCATCAATTAATATGGCTGTTTTCCCAGAAACTTCTCCAATAACTGTAAGGCTTTCAGCCACATTATGACCTGAGCGCCTTTTATCAATAATCGCGAGGGGTGAATCTTTCATTTGTTTTGCAAAAGCTCTTGCTCTGGCCACGCCTCCTACGTCAGGAGAGACGACTACGATTTCTTCAAGCTGCATAGTTGATAAATAATCCACTAAAACTGGTGAACCATATATGTGATCACAGGGGATATCAAAATAACCTTGTATTTGAGCTGAATGTAAATCCATCGCAAGTACTCTATCAACGCCTGATTTGACAAGAATATTTGCTGTGAGTTTTGCGGTTATTGACTCCCTTCCTGCGGTTTTTCTGTCTGCTCTGGCATAACCAAAGTATGGTATTACGGCTGTAATTTGTCTTGCAGAAGCTCTTTTGCAAGCATCAACCATGATCATCAGCTCCATTAAACTGTCATTTACAGGAGCACAAGTTGGTTGTATTAGAAAGACATCGCATCCTCTAATTGATTGCTGGATTTGGACATAGAGCTCACCATCCGCAAATCTTTTTGAAACCAGAGGGACATTTGTTATCCCCATATATGTGGCAATCTCTTTGGCTAATGCTGTATTAGATGTCCCACTGATTAACCTGAGCCTATTAGTGTCATGAGTGAGACTAGTATTTTCAGGATGTGCTGCAGTGATAAAACTGGTCACGGTTCCACCGCAAGCAAGAAATTACATTTACTAATCTACCTTTATGTTCGTTACATGATCATGAAAAAACTGTTTTTTAATTAATTCTTTGGAGCTCTAATTTTCTCAGGTAAAGTAAGAAATCCTTGCAGCGTCTATTGTTTGGGGTCGTGACGTAATAGAAATCTTTTCATAAGAGTTTCCTTTTGAAAACTTTAGAATATGACCTGGTAATGGATAAATTCTTCTAAATGAAGAAGATGCATGGAAATTCCCATGCATGGGAGCATGGTTGGAGGAATACAGGGTTTAATATATACCTATTAGTTTTTTTGATAAATCATTTACTTTAGGAGATACTTCTTGATCAATGTTTTTAACTTATTCATTATTGAAAGCGTTATTTGTTTCTTTTGCTTGTGTCTAAAAGTCGGAGGAATTTGAGAGGAAGATTAAAAAAGTCCTTTTCTAGTTTTGATGGCTTCATTCAGAAGCCAATGAAGTCACATCAAAAATAATCTAATTAAAGGAAAAAGGGACATTAAAGTTGTAGCTTTTATCTAGGAAAAACCTTGTTTTTTTATTGAATAATTTAATTCATATTTTTATTATAAATTTGTTGTTTAGTTAAAGAGAAACTTTAAGTAAGCTCTATACCATAAATTGAATTTCCAAGATATTTAACTAAAAGATTTTCTATTTCGATTCGCGATTAATTTTGAATCTATTAAAAAAATAGCTTTATTAGTATTTCTTTTCTATTTTTCAGGCATAACACAAAGTGAAAATTGGAAAGAAATTCAGGAATCCTACTTCATCCAACCTCATTACCTGATAGCCCTATTTGCGGTACTTTTGGAAGCCCAGCTAGAGCATGGCTTAATGGCCTAGCTGAAAATGGAATAGGAGTATGGCAATTTCTGCCTCTCGCACCCCCAGATCCTCTAGGTTCCCCATATAGTTCTCCTTCTAGTTTCGCTTTTAATCCTTGGTTCCTAGATGAAAATGATTTAGTGAGAGATGGCTTTTTAGCTGGAAATATAAAAAAATTTGCCTCTGAATTTGAGGGTTTTGAAAAAAGAGTTGATTTTCAATTAGCTAATTCAAAAGTTAAAGTTTTAAGTTCTTCTTTGATTGATAATTGGGAAAAACAAGATACTACTATTAAAGAGGAATTTGAATTTTGGTGTAAAAAGCAATTTTGGTTAGATGATCATTCCATTTTCATGGAATTAAGGATTCAGAATAATAATCTTCCATGGTGGGAATGGCCTGAAAATTTTGCTGTATATGATAAGCATGAATTAGCAGAATGGAAAATAGATTATCAAAAAGAGTTATTAGGTCATAACCTGATCCAATGGCATTTAGATAGGCAGTGGAAATCAATAAGAAAACTTGCAAATAAATTAGGAATTTTTTTATTTGGAGATGTTCCTTTTTATGTATCTAAAGACAGTGCAGATGTATGGAGTAATCGATCATTATTTTCTATTTTAACCACTTCAGAGACATACCTTCAAAGTGGAGTCCCTCCTGATTATTTTTCTGAGACTGGACAACTTTGGGGAAATCCTGTTTATCGTTGGAGCAGGCATAAGGCAAATAAATACAGATGGTGGAGAAAAAGAATTTCAAGACACTTAGATCAGGTTGATTTTTTACGTCTTGATCATTTTCGTGCTTTAGAAGCTTTTTGGGCTATTCCCGGAAAAGACAAAACAGCAGAGAATGGATTTTGGTTGCCCTCTCCTGGAAAGGAGATACTTGGTTTAATAAAAAAAGATTGTGGAGGCTCACTTCCTCTAGTTGCAGAAGATTTAGGTCTTATAACTTCAAAAGTTGAAAAGTTAAGAGATGATTATGAATTGGCTGGAATGAAGATACTCCAATTTGCTTTTGATGGGAATTTAAATAATCCCTATTTACCAGAGAATATTAAAGATGAAAATTGGATTGTTTATACAGGAACTCACGATAATTCAACTTCTCTTGGTTGGTGGAAAGAAATAGATCAAGATAAAAAAGAACAAATTAAAAATATTATTCGTGATTCTGATAACTTTTCTTCTTGGGACTTGATTAGTGTTGGAATGAATACGAGAGCAAAACTATTCGTAGCTCCTATGCAAGATTTATTAAATCTTGATGATTGTTCTCGATTAAATAAGCCTGGAACAATCGAAGGGAATTGGTCATGGCGATTAAACAAATATGATTTAAATATAAAAGAGGCTTTGTACAAATATGGTAATTTAGCTAAAAGATATAAACGTTGAATATTTTAAATAATAGCTATTGATTTATATCTTCATTCGGTTTCTCAGGATCATTTAGGATAATTGGTTCAGTGGATATACTATGTATCTTTAGAAGGTATTCTTGTTGGAAATTTATTGCAAATATTGATAAAAGCATAGTAATAATATATAATAAACTCCCAACCCAGCTATTTAGAAAGTCTATATTTATAAAATTAAATTTAAATTTAGATAGACTATTTACAGTAACTTTTTGGTTTAATAGACCATTTAAACTTCCTTTCTCTAACTTAAGCTCAATTTCAAGTTTTTTGATCATTGAAATTAAATATGTTGCTTCTGGGAGATATTTTTTCCATCCATTTTCTATTGCTATTAGTACATTCTTTGAGATCTTTGTCTTCTCTGACAATTCTTCTAATGAAACTTCAAATTTCTTTCTTTGAGATTTAAATAGATTTATTGCTTTTAAAAAATCATAATCAGGATCTGGTTCGTCATGCAAATTTGACAAGTTTGATGATTTCTTTTTAAACGGAAATGTTAAAGCCATAAAATTATTATAATTCTAATTAAGAATCGAAATCCATTCGCTTGAGTTTAATTCACGCCATTTCCCTTCTTGTAAGCCATTCAATTTTATATTTGCGATCGCTATCCGTTGTAGATCCTTGACAGGATGTCCAAAAATGGCAGCTAATTTTCTGATTTGTCGATTACGCCCCTCTTTCATCGTCACTTTAAGAAGTGTTTTATTGTTCATAACTTCTTTCACTTTTATAGTCGCTGGCATTGTCATTTTTCCATCAAGTGATATTCCTTTCCTCCAATTATCTAAAATTAATTGACTAGGTTGGCCACTTACCCAAACAAGATATGTTTTTGTATGTGAGTACTTGGGATGAGTAAGTCTCAGAGTTAATTCTCCATTGTTAGTCAACAGAATTGCTCCTCTGCTATATGAATCTAATCGACCTACAGGATGTATGCCATGACGAAGATGTTCAGGGATTAAGCTTAATATTGTTTCCCTTCCATGATTATCTTTACAGCTAGATATTATTCCAGGAGGTTTGTTTAATAGTATAACTTTATAATTAACCTTATCAGGTAGATCTTTACCATCAACTAAAATATGATCAGATAAAGGATCAGCTTTCTCTCCGATAATTGCTTTTCTACCATTTAAAGTAACTCTACCTTGTTTAATTAGTGAATCAGCTTTTCGTCTTGATAAAAGGCCTGATTCAGATATTATTTTTTGTAGTCTACTAAGTGACATTAAATTTAAATTAAATTTCTCATTTTAATATTAACCTAATTAAAATTGAAGACTAGAGATAATATTTTTTATTAGAAAAAATCATCTATTTCCTTAATCGTTCCATTCTCTACTTGAACCAATAAATCTTTAATGGCTTTCCACATGCTTAAGCCGAAAAGTATGGAAATTATTGATGAAAATATAAGCGATTTAATTATTGAGAAGTTTATTATACTCAAGGCACTTACGAAAATAATTGTTAGGCCTGTAAAGAATGAAAACCAACTTGACATAGTTCTGGGGTTTTCCAGCGGTAGAGGAGATATTTTTTCTGCTGACCAATTACGTAATTTAGATTTCATTATATCGGCAAATATTAATCCAGACATTAGACAAATAAATGCCCCACAAGAAATCCAAAAAACTGGATCTTCAATGGGTTTTATTTGTTGATAATCAGAAATAAATTCATCTATATTTGAAATGTCCGCATTTTCTATATTAATAGTTATGAATGTGAGTAGATCTAGAATATTGTTGATAAACATTCTTAATATTTTGATTTAAGCTTTTAATTATTGTATTTTAAACTTATCAACTATGCAACTTGTGTATTATTTTGTTTTAAAATGCCCGAAGCCATTTTTAAGGGATTAAATGTTTTTCGTACTAATTTGATTAATTGCTTCATATCTTTTGTATCTATTTTCTCATCTTTAATAATACTCATTAATAAGTTTTTTCTAACCAATGAGCCTCTAGAACTAGTTAATAGTTTAAGACCTGCACCTGCTACAGGAATTAGCTCTTTTGCAGGTGTAGTTGAGTCTTGAACTAATACATCAAATAAATTCTCTACTCGCTCAACTCTTATATGACCATTCTGATCAAATATTACGTCTAAAAGTATGTTTAACATCTCATTTGTATCTGAAGTTAGTAATCTTTTGGCTACATAAGGATATGCCAAGTCAATAATTTTGAAATCAGGATCAAGTCTTAAGGCAAGTCCCTCTTGACTAATTACTGCTCTGATAATTAAGGCAAATCTTGCAGGAACTCTAAAAGGGTAATCAAACATTAACTCTGAAAATTTATTAGTAATTTCTTTGAAGTTAAATGAGGCAACATCTTTTCCAATTGCACTTCCTAGAACTTCCTTTAAGACAGGTACTAGTGGTTTTAAATCTTGTTCTGCACTTAGGAAACCAAGCTTTTGAAAATCTTTAGCTACAGCATAAAAATCATTATTAATAAGGTGAACAATTGCACCCGTAAGAGTTAATCTATCTTCTTCTGATATTGAATCCATCATTCCAAAATCAACGTAGGCTATATTCCCTAAATCACCATTATTTCCTTTAAGAGCGAACATGTTTCCTGGATGAGGGTCTGCATGAAAATAACCGAACTCCAACAATTGTTGAATTCCACTGATAACACCAGTTCTAATTATTTTTGATGGATTTAAATTATTTGTAATTAATTCTTTTCTATCTTTTAATTTTGTACCATCAATCCAGCTTGTGGTTAATACTTTTACGGATGATAAATGTCTTTCTACTTTTGGTATCGTAACTGCTTTGTTTTCGTGAAAAAGGGTAGAAAATTTCTCAGCATTCTTTGCTTCTTTTTTGTAATCAACTTCATCAAATAAACTTCTTCCAAATTCATCAATTATTTCACCTAACCCGAATCCAAGATTTAAAGGTAGTATTGGCGCACTTAGTACACCCAGTATTTTAATAATTACAATATCTCTTCTAATGTTAAAAATCAGAAGAGGTCTCTGGACTTTTACTGCTACCCAATAGTTTTTGCTTAACCTGGCTTTATATACTTGTCCAAGACTGGCTGAGGCTATTGGTGTTGATGGGAATTCTTCAAAAAGATGATTTGCTGGCCTCCCAAGCTCATTTTCAATAATTTCAAGTGCTTTTTCGTGAGAAAAAGCTGGTAAGTTGTCTTGTAAGTTTGTTAATTCCTCTAGCCAATCTTTTCTAATTAGATCTGGCCTTGTAGATAGTGCTTGGCCTACTTTTATAAAACAAGGACCAAGACCAACAAGTGTATTAAGAAGAAATTTAGCGAGACTCTTTTGGGTCTTTTGATCAGTACTAGAACCTTGAAAAATAAGTCTTGCTAAAAGAAGAGATATAGCGCCGACAATCTGAATAAATCTAGGTACTAAAATCCATGGCCTTAAGATTAACCAGATTAAATCTCTTTTGAAATCGTATTTCATGTGTTCATCATAAGTTCTGTTAGCTAACTCATTAATACCTTCTTTTGATTTGCTTACTCATTAATTATTTACATTAAGTTTAGGGATTTCTTTTTTTCTATGGGGTTGATTACCTTGCTTTCTGGTAATAAAAGTGAAAACCTTTTTTTACCAGCGCATGGGAGAGGGAATTCTCTTCCTAAAAAGCTTAGAAAGCTCCTAAAGCTAAGACCTGGCATTTGGGATTTACCGGAGCTTTTTGAAATTGGTGGACCATTGATTGGTGAAGGAGCAGTAGCAGAAAGTCAAAAGTCTTCTGCTTCTGAAGTGGGAGTTGATAGATGTTGGTACGGAGTTAACGGTGCTACGGGTTTACTTCAAAGCTCACTTTTGGCGCTGGCTCGTCCTGGTCAAGCTGTTCTTATGCCCAGGAATATCCATAAAAGCTGTATTCAAGCATGCTTGTTTGGAGGATTAACACCGATTCTTTTTGATGTTCCTTTTCTATCTGATCGTGGTCATGCTTATATTTTTGATAGGAGTTGGTTACAGAGGGTTTTTATAAAAGCAAAAGAATTAGAAGAAGATATAGCTGCAGTCGTTTTAGTTAACCCTTCTTATCAAGGATATTCTGCCGATATGGAACCTTTGATTAAAGAGGTTCACTCTCACTCTTTACCAGTTTTGGTTGATGAGGCTCATGGTGGCTATCTAGTAAGTCAAATCAGAGCAGATTTACCTAAGTCGGCTTTAACTTTAGGTGCAGATCTTGTTGTTCATTCTCTACATAAATCTGCACCTGGTTTAGTTCAATCCGCAGTTTTATGGTCGCAAGGGGACAAGGTTGATCCATTTAAAATCGAGAGAAGTATAGAGTTGCTTCAAACTTCAAGCCCTAGCTCTCTTTTATTAGCTTCTTGTGAAAGCTCAATCAAGGAACTCATAGAACCGAAAGGACAAAAGAAATTGAATGCTCGAATTGAAGAAGCTGAGTCTTTATCGGAATTTCTGATTAGCCATGATGTACCTCTTCTTCAAAATAGTGACCCACTAAGACTTATTCTCCATACCTCAAAATACGGCTTAAGTGGCATTGAAGTTGATAAAAAGTTTATAGATAAAAGAATAATTGGTGAATTAGCTGAGCCAGGAACATTAACTTTTTGCCTTGGGTTCTCTTCACATAAGGGATTGAAAAAAAAATTTGTAAGAGTTTGGAATGAAATCTTAAAATCTTCTAATAGTCAACAAAAATTTTCTTTATTTAAAAGACCACCTTTTAATGTCGTTTCTAAGCCATTGAATCCATGCTCTTCTTCTTGGGGTTCGAATTTTGAGAGTGTTAGTCTTAAGGAATCTATAGGAAGAATTTCAGTTGATATGGTTTGCCCTTATCCTCCAGGAATACCTTTATTGGTGCCTGGTGAAGTTTTGGACAAAGCTCGTGTTGATTGGTTGGTGGAGCAAAGATGCTTTTGGCCAGATCAAATTTCAGATTTTGTAAGAGTTATTTCTTGATTAATAATATGTATTTATCAGCTATAATGAAATTTATTATTAGCAAACCTTTCAAAGTATGTTTTATATAAGAAAGCTATATTTTCTACATCTAATTTAATGTCCTTAGCTGTTTCAAAAAAAAGATTATTAAGTGGACTTTTAGTAGGTGCTTTTGGGATCTTAATTGTATCTCTTGGTAATTGGTGGTTCTCTATATCATTAAGTATAATTGTCCATATGGCACTCTTAGAATTCTTTCGGATGACAGAATTTACAGGGATAAGACCAGCTACTAAGACAACATTAGTGGCCTGTCAAATATTACTTTTTTTTACTCAATTATCTTCTCGTGGATATGTTTCTATTGAGATTTCAGATGCAATTTTACCATTATCTGGAGCTGCTATTTGTTGCTGGTTATTGCTTCAACCAGTTACAGGTTCAATTGCTGATATAGCAGCATCAATTTTCGGGTTATTTTATTTGGGTTTTTTGCCTAGTCATTGGATTAAATTGAGAAATCTCTTAGAGTCTGATTTAAAAAATAATCTACATTTGATACCTCCTGATTGGTCATCATCTATTACATTTGGAATGCTAATAACCTTTTCTACATGCCTGATGATAGTTGGATTTGATATAGGCTCTTATTTTGTAGGTAAGAAGTTTGGGAATCATTCACTATCTCCTATTTCACCCTCTAAAACCATTGAAGGTGTTTTTGGTGGATTATTTTTTTCAATATTAATTGGAGCACTTTGCGGCTATTTACTTAGGTGGAAATTTGGAATCTTTATTGGTATCTTTATTGGTATTTTAGTGGCCTTGTTTTCTCTCGTCGGAGACTTGACTGAATCAATGATGAAAAGAAATGCTGGATTAAAAGATTCAGGTGACTTTTTACCTGGTCATGGAGGAATTCTCGATAGAATAGACAGCTATTTATTTACTCCTGCTATAGTTTTTTACATAGTGATTTTGCTATCACCATTAATCATCTCATAGATTAATTAAATACTTAAAGTAGAATTAGCATGAATAATAATTAAATTATTTTTAATAGATACATCTTTAATCAATATCTTATCCTCAATAGGTATCTCAACTGAACTTTTATAGGATTTATTTTCTAGAAAAATCTTATCTTTCTCTACTTTTATATCAACATTTTCCTCTTCATTTATAATTTCATTATCTTTTGAAGCTTTAAATAAAATTTGATTATTTCTTATCTTTATGTCTTCTAATTTATTTTGATTTAATATTCCTTGAGCTAATAATTTACCAATCCAAGTCCAATTGTGGGAAAATAAAATAGTTTTTAATGAATTTTCAGATAATGAAACTTTAAATTTTATTTTACAATTATTTCTGAGATTTAATTCTTTATTATTAATCTTTAATATGATTTTCATATCATTAGCTTCCAATTCAATTTCATCAAATAAAAGGTCTTTATAATTTACATCTTTGGCTGTTATATTTATTTTTTTTATTATACCTTTAATGATTTGTATAGAACTAGATTCAATATCTATAGTTATATTACTAATGTTTTTGCACTCCTTTTTAAGTAATATTTTTATACCTTTTTCTAATAATTTAGCAAGAACTCCTTTCTTATGATTCTGCTTGAAGATCATTTGCTATTTAAAATTTTTCCAGGTTTCAGCTACTAATTGGGGTTCTTCAAGGTGGGGTAAATGTCCTGAATTCGTTGCTATTTGTATGCTGGAATTATAGATTTTGTTCGTTTTTTCCTTTTCATTCTTTGGAATAATTCTGTCGTGCTTCCCTAAAATAATTTTGAGAGGTTGAGTTGGTTTTGGGAGTCCACAATCGGATACACCTCCCTGTGCTGCAAAGTCTGCAAGAGAAGATTCCCATCCGGGAACTTTTAAATGTATTGAAGCTATTTGTTCTTCGGCAGGGCCAACACTTTTGGTTGGATGTGCAAATGCTTGTCTACACAATCCCCTACGGACATAAGTTTGGCTGAGGAAAAAAGCGCCAAAATGATTTAAGGGCCAGGGTATTTTTGGGTTTTTTCCTACTAAACCTGCTGGGGATAAAAGAAGTAATTTATCGACTCTTTTTGGGTTTTGTCTGGCTAACTCCAAAGCCAAAGCCCCTCCCATAGAAGCACCGATTACTCCTATAGGTTGATTGTCTGAAAAAAGGTCCAAAACAGAATTTAAATGTTTTATTAAATATTTAAATCCATATTTGTTGCCCCTAGATCTTGGACAAAAGCCAAATCCATATAGATCAGGAATAATTAATTTATTATTCTTTTTTAGAAAAGGTGTGAGACGTCTATATTCAAGAAAACAACTGTCAAAACCATGTAAAAGAAGTATTTTTTTTCCTCTACCTGTTATGACTGCTGGAAATAAATCTGATTCATTACATGAAATACCCTTTAATTTTATCCAATTTAGATCTTCAAAAAGCCTACTAGCTTGCTTATCAATAATTTGATCTTTTATATTTTTTATATAAGCTTTTGAAGCATTTGTTGGATTAATATGATTACTTCGTTCTTTGTTCAATGATCTTAAATATTATTTAAAAGTTATGTTGGAACTTGTAGGTAATGAATGATAATTTTCAATGGCTTCAAGAAGAACATTTTCATTAATTGGGAAAGGTAAATGATGTATGTCTGAGCCATCTTTACATGCAAATTTGCATGCTTTATGTAGCTGATCTGGAGTTGGACTTTTTAAAGAAATAGATTCTATAGAAATAGGCAAATTTAGTTGAGATAGGAAATTAATGAGTTGTGATTTAGCTTGTTTTGGTAATTGACTATTTGAATTCTTCTCTTCTAAATATAATTGTACGAGCAAACCAAATCCAACAAGTTCCCCATGAAGTGGTTTGTTTTTATAAGCCAATTGAGTTAATCCATTGTGTATTGAATGTGCCGCCGCTGTTCTGCATCTAACGCCTCCAAGTCCTCCAATTATTCCAGCTGTCAAAGCACATCCCTCAGCGACTGTTACCCAGGAGTTGCTTAGCGGATCCGTGAAAGCCTTGTAGCCATTTAAAAATAGCTGATCTCTTAAAACCCTGGCCATTTGAACTGCTTGTTGAACGAAGCCGTCTTGACTCGTACTACTTGTTAAGGATGATTCATACCATTTAGCAACAGCATCTGCAATGCCACTAGCTAAAGTTTTTGGTGGAGCAGCGCGCACAATGTTGTGATCGAAGATAAGTAAATTGGGACAGCTTTTTAAAGTTACATCTTTAATGAACTTTCCATCAGGGCTATAGATATTAGATAACGCAGTCCATCCGGCGCAAGTCGAAGCGCTTAGAGGAACAGTTATGCAATTGATGCCGAGTAAATCAGCAATTAACTTTCCTGCATCAAGGACCTTCCCCCCACCTGCGGCAATAATTCCATCACAATTGTTATTTATTGAAAATTGATATGCATTATTGATATCTAATTCACAACAATCGCTATCTAATTCATAAGAAATTGCATTAATACCTTTTGATATAAGATCAAGTTGAAATGAATCCCTTACATGCTTTGTTGAACTGCTTCTACCTAAAATTAAAGGCCTTTTAGTTAATTTATCAATTAGTTTTATCGATTTAATCCAAGCATCCTGTCCCTTTACTACTTTTAATGGTGAAATACAATGAATATTTAGGGTCATATATTAGTTGTTTGAATTTTTATAGTTAAACAGTAGCGCTTGCTAATTCTGGAGTTGAACTATCTTTTCCTAGATGTTTTACAACTACTTTTTTACTTTCATCAATATCTACTTCTGCTTTGTCTCCATCTTTTATCCTTCCAGATAAAACTTCTTCAGCAAGGCTATCTTCTAACAATCTCATTACTGCCCTTCTTAATGGTCTAGCTCCATAAGAAGGGTTATAACCTTCTTCAACTAATCTTTCTTTAAAATCGTCTGAGACAGTTAGAGAAATCCCTTTTTCTTTAATTCTTTGGAATACTTCTTTAAGCATGATTTCGGCTATGTCCTTAACTTCTTCTCTGGAGAGTTGTCTGAATACAATTATTTCATCTAATCTATTGAGGAACTCAGGTCGGAAATATTGCTTTAATTCTTCATTTACTAGAGATTTAATTCTGTTGTATTGAGTATCTTCTAGGTTTTCACCAGAGAATTCAAATCCTAGCCCACCACCACCTTTTTCTATAACTTTAGAGCCAATATTGGAGGTCATTATTATTAAAGTATTTTTGAAATCAACAGTTCTACCTTTTGAATCTGTCAATCTACCTTCTTCGAGGAGTTGAAGTAGAAGATTAAATACATCTGGATGAGCTTTTTCTATTTCATCGAATAAAACGACTGTATAAGGCCTTCTTCTAACCGCTTCTGTTAATTGACCACCTTCATTGAATCCAACATATCCAGGAGGGGAACCAATCAATTTGCTAACAGTATGCCTTTCCATAAATTCAGACATATCTAGTCTAATCATGGCTTCTTCGCTACCAAAGAAATAGGCTGCTAAAGCTTTAGTTAGTTCAGTTTTTCCTACACCTGTTGGGCCAGAAAAAATAAAACTAGCAATTGGTCTGTTTGGATTTTTAAGACCAACTCTTGCTCTCCTTATAGCTTTAGAAACGGCCTTAACAGCTTCGTCTTGACCGATCAATCTTTGATGCAATGTATCTTCCATATTTAGAAGTTTGACTGATTCACTCTCCGTTAATTTCTGTACAGGAACACCTGTCCATGAAGCTACGATATGAGCAATATCTTCTTCGTTGACTATAGGTTGAGAAACTTTTAATTCATCTGGTTGAGAAGTTATTTGATCTGCTTTTTCTTGAATTGTATCTTTCTTTTCACCAGAATCTGATTCGGCATTTGATGAGTTTTTTTGTCTTAGGTTTTGTAAAAGGTTTCTGATTTTATCTCTAAGTTCAACTTCTTTTTCTCTAAGTTCCCCAGCCTGTGTGAAATTTTGATCTCTTATGGCTTCTTCTTTATTTTTCTGAATTTTCCTTAATTCTTTATCAACCTCTTTTGCTTCCGGGGGTAACTTGGAATTAAGTAAACGAACTCTGCTTCCTGCTTCATCTATTAGGTCAATTGCTTTGTCGGGTAAAAAACGATCTGAAATATATCTATCACCAAGATTTGCAGCAGCATCTAATGCTTCATCAGTAATTTTTAATCTGTGATGTTGTTCATATCTCTCTCTTAGACCTCTAAGAATTTCAATTGTATCTTTAATTGAAGGTTCTCCAATCATTACGGGCTGAAATCTTCTTTCTAATGCAGCATCTCTTTCAATATGCTTGCGATATTCATCTAAAGTTGTAGCGCCAATACACTGTAATTCACCTCTTGCTAGAGCTGGCTTTAAAATATTTGCAGCATCAATAGCCCCCTCAGCAGCACCTGCTCCAATTAGCGTATGAACTTCATCAATAACTAAAATTACGTTTCCAGCAGACTTTATTTCTTCCATTATCTTTTTCAATCTTTCTTCAAACTCACCTCTATATTTTGTTCCTGCCACAAGTAGACCGATATCAAGAGTTAGTACTCTTTTTTCTTCGAGAATATCAGGAATATTTCCTTGTTGAATTCTCTGAGCAAGTCCCTCGGCAATAGCTGTTTTTCCTACCCCTGGTTCTCCTATTAAAACCGGATTGTTTTTAGTCCTTCTACCCAAAATTTGAATTACACGATCGATTTCTTCGTACCTCCCAACTACAGGATCGAGCTTTGATTCACTAGCTAGCTTAGTAAGGTTAGTGCCAAATTCATCAAGAGTTGCAGTTTTTGCTGATCCTTTTGATGATCCAGAACCAGTGGTTACTTCAGCTGTTTCACCGAGCATGCGAACAACTTGTGTCCTTACTTTTGTAAGATCTACGCCTAAGTTTTCAAGAACTCTTGCTGCAACACCTTCGCCTTCTCTAATAAGGCCAAGCAAAAGATGTTCAGTTCCAATGTAATTATGACCAAGTTGTCGAGCTTCTTCTAGTGAAAGCTCAAGCACTCTCTTGGCTCTTGGTGTGAAAGGAATTTCTACTGCAACGAAGCCTGATCCTCTTCCTATTATTTTTTCAACTTCTACTCTTGAGTCTTTTAAATTAACTCCCATAGATTTAAGAACTTTAGCTGCAACTCCAGTTCCTTCTCCAATTAGACCCAAGAGGATTTGTTCAGTTCCTACAAAATTATGCCCAAGGCGTCTTGCTTCTTCTTGAGCAAGCATGATCACTTTTATTGCCTTTTCTGTAAACCTCTCAAACATTTAGCTCTTGCCATTAACTATTTAACCTAATTTATCAGGGTTAAGTGTGAAATGTGTACGGTTAGGCTTTTTTTTATAAAGGGTAAATATTAAGTGTTTGTTGAAAAAGAATTAAATGTATTTATTGATGCAAAGGCCAATAAAAATATTTGTTTTTGACTTCGGTTAACCGTACTTAAATTATTGCTTTTATTATTTTTTAAATAATCCTTTAGTGAGGATTAGAGCATCGCTCCCATCTTTATAGAAATTGGATCTATGACCTACAATTTTGAATCCCATTGATTTGTAAAAAGATTTAGCTTCTTCGTTTCTGTCTTTAACTTCTAAAATTATGTGTTTTGTTGAAAGAGCCTTTGCACGTTTAATTAAGTCTGAGATTAGAACTTTTCCAATTCCTTTTCTTTTATGTATGGGATGAACAGCAATTGATGTTATGTGTAATTCATCTGTTACTAACCATGCAGAACATAGACCAAGAAGTTTTTTAGTTTCAATATCTATCGTTCCTAGGCAAATCCTTTTAGGATCAGTAAGTTCTCTTTGCCATTGATCTTTTGTCCAAAGGCCTTTTAATGATTTTTGATCCAAGTCAAAACAATCATTTAAATGCATTTCCTCAAGTTGGATTATTTTGAGATTCATAACCAACTTTTAATTGTTTAAGCGGTCTTTCTTCAAAAAGAATACTAATTGGTTGATTGATCCCTAGATTGGCTAAATATTGAAGTAAAAACTTCCCATGCTAGGCCCAAAAGCTTATGAACCCAATAGGGATATTTATAGTCCAAATCGAAATATAGCTCCTATCTCTTCAGAAATTAATGAGAGTGAGAAATTAATAGTAGGAGGCTGTCAACTAAGTGAACTTGCAAAAACATATGGAACACCTCTATATGTTTTTGATGAGTTATCACTTAGGACTGCCTGTAAAACTTATATTGATTCTTTAAATAAGCATTATCCAGGAGATTCTCTTCCTTTATACGCTTCAAAAGCTAATAGCTCTTTGGCAATTTGTGCACTTATTGCTTCTGAAGGATTTGGACTCGATGCAGTTTCAGAAGGTGAATTACTAACGGCCTTGAAGGGTGGTGTAAAAGGCGAGAATATTGTTTTTCATGGAAATAACAAATCTCACGATGAATTAAATTTTGCCTATAAAAATAATGTGACAATAGTTATAGATAATCATCACGACATTGAGTTATTAAAAATCATTGCTTCTGAAAAAAAACCAGCGAAATTAATGTTGCGGTTTACTCCTGGAATTGAATGCCATACACATGAATATATTCGAACAGGACATTTAGACAGCAAATTTGGTTTTGATCCTGATGATGTGAAGTCGGTTTTAGAAGAATTAAAGACATACGATTGGGCCAAATTAACTGGTTTACATGCTCATATAGGATCTCAAATTTTTGAAGTTCAACCGCATATTGATCTCGCTGGAGTTATGGCTGATACTTTAAAGCTTGCCAAGGAAATCGGTCATTCCATAGTTGATTTGAATTTGGGTGGAGGTCTTGGTATTAAATATGTTCAAGAAGACAATCCTCCCTCAATTGAAGAATGGGTTGAAGTTGTTTCTAAAGCTGTCGTCAAAGCATGTGGAGAAAGAAATTTAGATTTACCAAGATTAATGTGTGAACCTGGGAGATCTCTGGTAGCTAATTCTGGGCTTACTATTTATCAGATTGGAGCAAAAAAAGTTGTTCCTGGAATAAGAACCTATTTATCAGTTGATGGAGGGATGAGCGATAATCCCCGTCCAATAACTTACCAATCACTTTACAGTGCTTGCTTAGTAGACAAACCATTGAATTTAAATTTAGAAAAAGTCACTATTGCAGGAAAACATTGTGAGTCAGGAGATGTTTTATTGAAAGATTTTTACCTTCCGTCTTGTGAAAGTGGTGATTTCCTTGCCGTATTTGGAACAGGAGCTTACAACTATTCAATGAGTTCGAATTACAACAGAATTCCTAGACCTGCCACAGTAATAGTTGGAGAAGGTTGTGTAGAGTTAACACAAAGAAGAGAGCTTCCTGAAGATCTATTGCAATTAGATGTATTACCTGATCGCTTTATTACCAAGAATTAGGTAAGTTGAAATAACGTTGGGGTATAGGAGTGAACTTTTGGTGGCTTATAAACTTGCGTGTCCTCCTTGATGTCTTATTTGCTTCAGCTCTTGGGGTCCTCCTTTTTACAAGAGTTAAAGAACAAAGGACATTGTGGCTTTTAAGAGGCTATCTCTTTTTAGTTTCATTAGCGTGGTTTGTTCAGCGGTTTGCGAATTTACCAATCACTTCAAAACTGGTAGATGCATTGGTATTGGCCTGCTCATTATCTTTAGCAATTTTGTGGCAAGGAGAGCTAAGGCGATTGATGGAATTATTAGGAACTGGAAGATTAGCTGTAATTCTTGGTAATACTCAAAAAGAATTTAGAGCAAGCTCAAATACTTTTGCTCAATTAACTGAAGCTGCAGGGCGCTTATCGCAAAATAGAAAAGGGGCATTAATCGTTGTTGACATGGGGAGTGACTTGCGTCCTGAAGATTTTCTTTTCCCCGGTGTTCCAATAGATGCTCAATTGTCATCTGAGTTGTTATTAAATCTTTTCGCGGCAGATACTCCTCTTCATGATGGAGCTGTTTTGGTAAAGGGAAATAGAATTATCTCAGCAGGAGTTATTTTGCCGCTTTCGAGGCAAGGAATAAGTAGATATGGGACTAGACATTTGGCGGCTCTGGGGATAACTGAACGATTTGATAGATGTATTTGTGTTGTGGTTTCAGAAGAATCAGGTACCTTATCTTTAGCAAGTCAAGGACGACTGGAGAGACCAATCACTAGCAGTCGATTACTTGATCTTCTGAAAGATTTTTTGGATCCTTCAAATCCCTCTGCATCTAAGTCCACCAGCACGAATTCTTCATTGAAATCGACTTCTTCTACTATTGAACCTAAAGTTGGTCAGTCTAGAGTTAATCTTGGGAACAGTAATGACAGTAAGGAGTCTTTGAATTGACTTACCCTTCTGTAATAAGCAGCTCTAATACTAAAGAGGTATATCCATTACCTAAAGAATTGGATCGTCTTCGTATGCCTGATCACATTGCTGTGATTATGGATGGTAATGGCAGGTGGGCAAAAGCAAAGGGGTTGCCAAGAACAATTGGTCATACCGCTGGAGTTGAGGCGCTAAAAGCTACTTTGCGCTTATGTAGTAATTGGGGGATAGGAGCTCTTACTGTTTATGCTTTCTCAACTGAAAACTGGTCTAGACCGAATGAAGAAGTGAATTTCTTGATGACACTTTTTGAAAGTGTTCTTAAACGTGAATTGTCTAATTTAAAACTTGAAGAAGTAAAAATTAATTTTTTAGGTGATCTTGATCCATTGCCAGTCTCATTAAAAGACTTGATCAATGAGTCGGTTAAGTCAACTTTAAATAACAAAGGAATACGCTTTAATATTTGTACCAATTATGGAGGTCGTAGAGAGTTAGTACTTGCTGCTCAAAAGTTGGCTGAGCGATCGGTAAAAGGAGAATTAGATCCTTCTTTGATAGATGAAAATGTATTCGCTTCTGAATTGTTTACCGCAAGTGAGGTTGATCCAGACTTGCTTATTAGAACTAGTGGTGAAAAAAGGATAAGTAATTTTCTATTATGGCAATTAGCTTATGCAGAAATACATGTGACAGATGTCTTTTGGCCAGATTTTAATGCAGATGCTCTAACAAAGGCACTTCTTGACTATCAGTCAAGAAGAAGAAGATTTGGAGGTGTATGACTAAATTAATTGGATATATTGATTTCTATGATTTTTTATTGATTATCAGCTAAAACTAAATAACAATAAAATTTTTTTATATTAAAATTCTTTTATGACAATTATTAATCACAATATTAAAGAATCTAATAAATTCAGTATAAAGAAGGACTCTTTTTTTAATTTTAATAAAATAAAGGGAGGTGATATTAGACATGATTGGTCCATAAAAGAAGTTAAAGAGATACTCGAATTACCATTAATGGATTTATTGTGGAGAGCACAAATAATTCACAGGTCTTACAATCCAGGTTATAAGGTTCAATTAGCTTCTCTTCTAAGCGTAAAGACAGGGGGGTGTTCAGAGGACTGCGCATATTGCCCACAATCTGTACATAATGAAACTAAAGTTGAACCTATCCCTTCTCTTCAAGTTAAGTCAGTCCTTGAGAGGGCAAGAGCCGCTAAAGATGCAGGAGCAGACAGATTTTGTATGGGTTGGGCTTGGCGAGAAATAAAGGATGGAAACTCTTTCGATTCAATGCTTGAAATGGTTAGAGGTGTTAGAGAACTTGGCCTTGAAGCATGTGTCACCGCTGGAATGATAACTGATTCTCAGGCTTCTCGATTGGCAGAAGCTGGGTTAACGGCTTACAACCATAATTTAGATACCAGTCCTGAACATTATTCCAATATTATTTCAACAAGAACATATCACGATCGACTTGAAACATTGAGAAGAGTACGAATGGCTGGTATTACAGTGTGTTGTGGTGGAATTATAGGGATGGGAGAATCTGTATCTGATAGAGCATCTTTACTAAAAGTCTTGGCGACTTTAGATCCACATCCTGAGAGTGTTCCTATTAATGCGTTGGTGGCTGTTGAGGGAACACCTATGGAGGATCTATCTTCTATTGATCCATTAGAGATGGTTCGGATGGTTGCTACAGCAAGGATAATTATGCCTAAGAGTCGAATCAGACTTAGTGCAGGAAGACAACAACTTGGTAGGGAGGCTCAAATTCTATGTCTACAATCTGGAGCTGATTCGATTTTTTATGGAGATACACTTTTGACAACTAGTAATCCCGAGGTTGAAGTGGACCGTAAGCTTTTAGCTGATGCGGGCGTTAAAGCAAACTTTGCTCAAGAATACAAGAACAATTATTAATGAAGACAGATGATAATTTCAAAAAATTAAAATACAAAGTTGCTGCGTTCTACAATTTCATATCGATTGTTGATACAGATATTCTTTTGATTAAAGAAGAATTGTCGGAATTATCAGAGAACAAAGAAATAAAAGGAACTATCTTAATAGCTTCTGAAGGAGTTAATGGTACTGTTTGTGGAACAGAAAATGCGATTACTCAATTTATTGAATTATTAATGAATTTATTAAAGATTTCTGATATTAATGTTAAATATAGTTGGACTGAAAAACAGGCATTTAGACGCTTCAAGGCGCGTAAGAAAAAAGAAATAGTTACGATTGGGCTTAAACAAATTAATCCTAAGAAATGTGTAGGTAAATATATAAAAGCTGATGAATGGAATGAGTTTCTAGAAGATCCAAATACTGTCGTTATTGATACTCGGAATGAGTATGAAATAAAAATTGGAAATTTCAAAGGAGCTCTAAATCCTCATACAAGCTCATTTCGTGAATTTCCTGCATGGGTTCAAAAGCATTTAAAACCTTTAATAAAAGAGAATCCCTCCTTGAAAATAGGTATGTATTGTACAGGTGGAATAAGATGCGAAAAGGCCACCTCTTATTTAATAGAGGAAGGTTTTTCTGATGTACATCATCTTGAGGGTGGAATACTGAAATATCTAGAAGATGTCTCTCATGAGAAAAGTTTATGGGATGGTGAGTGCTATGTTTTTGATCAACGTGTCTCTTTAGATCATGATCTATCACCAGGTTCTCACAGGATGTGTCATGCTTGTGGATTACCTATTTCCCCTGAGGATTTGAAAAAGCCAACGTATATAAAAGGCTTACAATGTGAGGCTTGTGTAAATAAATTTA
The DNA here is from genome assembly GCF_003208055.1 of Prochlorococcus marinus XMU1408. Lineage (NCBI taxonomy): Bacteria > Bacillati > Cyanobacteriota > Cyanophyceae > Synechococcales > Prochlorococcaceae > Prochlorococcus > Prochlorococcus marinus. The sequence continues at coordinate 38,735 of NZ_QJUE01000004.1, read as the reverse complement.
CAGATAGCGACAGAGCTAGATTTGCGGAAAGACAACGTCAAATTGATGAAATAATGAAACGTCTACCTGAAAATTCTATATGGCCATCCTCATGACTAAAGTTAATTTAACTCTATTAGAGAAAGAAGCATCTGATAGAGGTTTGTTGCTGCGAATACAAGTTAGAAGACCTCTGAATATTTGGTCTCTTAGACTAGTTGTTGGCGAAATAACTAGTAAGGATAAAGTCCAATTATGGGGTGAAATGAAAGGATGGGCATATCAAACTACTAAGGGACTTCAACTTGATACTATGAAGGTTAGTAAGAAAGCTAATTCTAAAGTAGGTGATTTGGTTTGGGCTGCAACTATGGCTTGGGCTTTAGAAGAAACGCCATGTAGAAGTGCTAGATTATTAGCTATTTACGACGAGAATAATCAACACGAAATCTTGCAACGATACTTTCGTAGGCGTGGATTTAATACTGTGCGTTCAGTTGGATCTTCTCCTTTGGACTTGCCTTTGAGACTTGTATGGGGAGGTGCAGGTGCATTTATGGTAGGTAATTGTGAGACAGTCCTTGAAAGAAGTTATCGGAGTTGGTCGGAGTAATTAACTTTTCAAGGAGATTAATTTAGGGTGTCATTTGCATGGTAACTGCTTCTTACTAATGGACCGCTATTTACTTTCTTAAAACCTAATCTCTTTGCTATTTCTGCAAAATCATTGAATTTTGTAGGTGACCAATAATGAGAAACTGGAATGTGAGCAAGTGAAGGTCGTAAATATTGACCGATTGTCAGATATTGACAATCGACTTCTCTAAGGTCTTTAAGTGTTTGAATTATTTCATGAAATTGTTCTCCGAGTCCTAGCATTATTCCTGATTTTGTGGGAATTTTTGGAGCAATTTCCCTGGCTGATTTTAGAAGGTTTAGTGAATGTTCGTAAGTAGCTCCTCTTCTAACTTCTTTTTGAAGTCTCTTGACAGTTTCAAGATTATGGTTGAAGCAAATAGGATCAGCCGAAAGAACCAGCTTAAGTCGCTCTTTTTGTTTTTCGTTATTGTTGTTGTTATTGCCACCCCAGAAATCTGGTGTTAGCACCTCTATATCGACATTAGGATTCAATGATCTTATTGCATCCATTGTTGTTGTGAATAGACTGGCACCATGATCAGCTAAATCATCTCGTGCAACTGCGGTTAATACCACATATTTGAGCCCCAAGACCTGAACGGCATGAGCAACTTTTTTTGCTTCAAAAATATTTACTTTCTCGGGTGATTTTCCTTTCTCTACCTGGCAAAATGCACAACTCCTTGTACAGATTGAGCCACCTAATAAAAAAGTAGCCGTACCAGCTGCATAACATTCACCTCGGTTTGGACATCTACCTTCCTCACAGATTGTATGTAATCTGTTTTCCTTCACTAGCTTTTGAACTTTTTCTAGTTGAGATGCATTACCTATAGATGGCTTGATCCAATTAGGTAAACGTTCTTCTGGGAGAAAGCTGCTATATTTTGATTTTTTTCTTGTGGTTGCGGTCATTTTGTTTGATGATTAATCTAGATCTCTGCGTCCTTCTAAAGCACGCGAAAGTGTTACCTCGTCCGCATATTCCAGTTCGCTTCCAACAGGAAGTCCGTAAGCAATACGAGTTACTTTTGTGAAAGGTTTTAATAGTCTTCCAACATAAAGACTAGTAGTATCCCCCTCAATACTGGGTGTTAAGGCAAGTATGACTTCTTTTACATTTTCTTTATCCACCCTTCTTATGAGACTTGATATTTCAAGCATTTCTGGTCCAATGCCATCCATCGGAGAAATTAGTCCACCAATTACATGATAAAGGCCTTTGTACTCTCGAGTTCGCTCTAGTGCAAGTAAATCTTTTGACTCGGCAACAACGCAAATGAGATTTTGATTTCTTTGTTTATTTAGGCAAATTTCGCATTGTTCTCCTGAAGTTAAATGAAAACACTTCTTACATTGACCTACTTGACTCTTTGCATTGACTAGAGCTTCAGAAAACAGTCTTATTTTCTCCTCTGGCTGACGCAATAGATGCAAAGCTAATCTTTGAGCAGTTCTTGGGCCTATCCCAGGCAATTGCTCAAATTGATCAATCAATTTTGATAATGGTTTTGTGAAGCCGCTCAGAGTTCAGAAGCAATTAACTTGAATTTAGTCAGAGTTTTATCTGGGTTGCACTAATTTAAAAAAGATTACCGTCAGTTAAATTAGAAATGTATCAAAATAGTGATGCTTGAGTCTCTCAAAATGATCAAATTTCTACGAACATCTTTTAAATCCCTATTGGCCATAGCTCTAGTCTTGACACTCGCAGCATGTTCTACGGGAGGAGCCGCAGGGCTGGAACCATTCAAAAGTCAAGATGGAAGATATGGTTTCCTTTTCCCAACAGGGTGGACTAGAGTTGCTGTCGATAATGGCCCAGAGGTTGTTTATCATGATTTGATCAACTCTGATGAAACTCTCAGTCTTGTTATTTCTAAGTTAGAGAATGAAGTTGATTTAGATGATTTGGGTGGGGCGGATGCTGTTGGGGAAAGACTCTTTGGTGAAAAAAATAGCAATAATCCTATTCAACTTATTGATGCATCAGAGAGAAAAGTTGATGAACGCAAATTTTATGATCTTGAATATTCAGTTGTTTTAGAAGAAAATAGTAGGCACGAAATTGCTACTGTCGTCGTAGATAGAGGTTATTTATATACTCTTGCTGCAAGCTCCAGTGAACAACGTTGGTCAAAAATGCAAGACACTTTTAAAAGAGTAGTTAGCTCTTTTACTTTTTTTATCTAATTTAACTATTATTTTCACCAGCTTGAATTTTCCAAAGGTAGTAATAGAAATCTTTGTTTTTCAGAAGAGAAACATGTGTTCCTTTCTCTATGATTTTACCTTTATCTAAAACTATAATTTCGTCAGCATCTATTACAGTGCTTAAACGATGTGCAATAACAATTGTAGTACAACTTTTTGTTATTTTATTTAGAGATCTTTGAATCGCGGCCTCAGTTTCATTGTCTACAGATGCTGTGGCCTCATCTAATATTAATATTGGAGCATTTTTTAAAATTGCCCTAGCAATAGCAATTCTTTGTCTTTGTCCACCAGATAACTTTTGTCCTCTTTCTCCAACTATGGTTTTTAGACCTTGTGGCAGTTGGTTAATAAATTCTGATGCTTCCGCAATGTCTGCAGCATTTTTAATTTTTGGTTTATCAATATTTTGTGACCCATAAGAAATATTTTCTTCAATTGTACCTTGGAACAAATATGTTTCCTGGCTTACTAGTGCAATACAACGTCGTAGACTTTTTAAATCCAATGATTCAATTGAGTTTCCATCAATTTCTATAGAACCTTTGCTAATTTTATATAGCCTCAATAATAGTTTTATAAGTGTACTTTTGCCAGAACCGGTAGCTCCTACAATGCCTATTTTTTTGCCAGGACTAATATCTAAATTAAAGTTTTTGATAACTTGAGATCGCCCTTGATATGTAAAATCTATATTTTTAAATTTGATTTCACCTCGAACATTATTAGGATCTAATTTAACTTTCCCAGTTTTAATTTTAATTGGAGTATCTATTAAATCTAAAACCCTATTTGTTGAGGCCATTGATCTTTGATAATCATCCAAAATATGCCCTAATGTCGTTAAGGGCCATAATAATCTTTGAGTAATAAATACTAAAAAACTGTAGGTTCCTACTGGCATTAATCCTTTCCAAGTTTGGAAGCCTCCAGCAATTAATATTGCAAGGAATGCGAATAGGATTGCGAATCTAATTAATGGGATAAATGCTGCTGATAACTTAATTGCCTTTCTATTACTTTCTTGATATGAATTACTATCTAATCTTAATCTTTTAAGTTCCCAATCCTCAGTAGCGAAACTTTTTATAGTAAGCATTCCACTTAGGTTATTATTAAGTCTTGAGGCAAGATCTCCAGCTCTATCTCTGACTTCACGATAACGTGGTGCTAAGCTTTTCTGAAAATTAATAGATCCCCAAAGAATAAATGGAATAGGGATGAATGCTAGTAATGCAATGCCGGGAGCTAATAAAATCATTGTCCCACCAACAATAAAAACAGTAATTATTAATTGAATAATCTTATTAGCTCCTTCATCCAAGAATCTTTCTAGTTGATTGATATCGTCATTCAGTACAGTCATAAGCCTTCCTGTATTATCGGATTCAAAAAATGTCATCTCTAATTTTTGCAAATGGTCATATGCTTTGATTCTTAAATAGTGCTGTGTCTTTTGAGCTAAATTTCTCCACATTAAGCCATACAAATATTCGAAGAATGATTCAGCTGTCCAAATCAAAAATGAAATTACTGCAAGTGCAATTAACTGATCTGGAACAGTATTAAAGCCAATTGAACCAAGCCATGAACTTTCTTTTCTTACTACTACATCAACAGATATACCAATTAATACCGGTGGTGCTAGATCAAAAAATTTATTTAATATAGAACAAGTAATAGCTGAATAAATTAGATGCTTTTGACTTTTAAGATTACCCAAAAGTCTTATTAGTGGTTTATTTGATTTTGAATTAATCATTGTATGAAGGTTCCTTTTAATTAGAGATTAAATTCCTCTGTGGTTTTATCTCTGCAGAAAATACGTGAGTTTTTTATCGAAGATCCGGAGCTATATTTTTCAAAGAAACATTTACAAGTGAAATGACTAATTTCTTCTAATTTTTCTTTATTTTCAAATTTAAACTTTGATTTTAATGATGCAATGCAGAACTTATTAATTAGATTATTTTTATGTTCTGCTTTATACTCTAGTGGGTTACTTACTTCTAAAATAAGTAACGTCATCATGCTGGTTAGAAATAATCTATAGAACATTTTAATTTTATTTAGTCAGCTCTATTTATCTGTAATTCTCTATTCATTACTTTTACTTTCTTTAGAGCCTGAAAAACTTTATCAGGCATTTGTTTGGGCAAATCTACTAGACTGTAATTTTCAAATATTCTGATTCTGCCTATAGATCTCCCTTTTAGTCCTGCTTCGTTGGCTATCGCTCCAACTAGATTTCCAGGCTTAACTCTATCTCGGTGCCCAACTTCAACCCTGAATCTATCCATCTCATCTTCAAGTCTGTTGTTATCAAAATCACCTCTTCTGCGTTGTTTGAATTTATTATCTCGTCGATCATTTCTTGTATTCCTTTGAGCTGATTGTCTGATCCAATCCTCATTCCCATGCTCAAGAAGTGCATTAAAGCCAACTGCTAAATTTAATGCGGCAAGTGTTAAGTCTTTTGGATCTATGTCTAATTCTTTTTCAACATTTTTTATTAATTCTTCTAAAATATTAGCCTCTTCTGGATTATCTCTTTCAGTTGAGGCGGCTTTTATTAGTTTTGCTTGTAGCTTTTTAATTCGGTTGCTGTTGATAAGTTCATTGTCTGGAATATCCATTCTCTCAATTGGTTGACCTACAGCTCTTTCAAGATTACTTAAAAATGATCTTTCTCTTGGATTAACAAAAAGAATTGCTTCACCATTCCTTCCTGCGCGACCAGTTCTCCCAATTCTATGAACATACGCTTCGCGATCAAATGGCATATCATAATTTATTACTAATCCAATGCGATCCACATCAAGACCTCTTGCTGCAACATCTGTAGCTACTAAAATATTTATAGAACCATTTCTTAATCTTTCAACTGTTCGTTCCCTTTGATTTTGAGGAATATCTCCATTTAAAACTGCTACATTATATCCATATGATTCTAATTTTTCAGCTACTATAATTGTAATAGCTTTTGTTCTTGCAAATATTATTACCCCTTCTTCTGATACCGCTTCAAGTACTCTTTGAAGTGCATTGACTTTATAAACATTTTGAACGGTTATATATCTTTGCCTAATAAGTCTTTCCTTTAATTCAGTTGCTTTTATTGTTATTTCCGCAGGACTATTTAAATATTTTTTTGATAATCTTCTTATCTCAGATGGCATTGTCGCTGAGAATAAAACCAGTTGTCTCTCCTCTGGTAATTGTTCTAAAATCCATTCAACATCATCAATGAATCCCATTCTTAACATTTCATCAGCTTCATCTAGAACTAAACAACTTAGATGACTAGTATTGAGAGTCTTTTGACGCATGTGATCCATGACTCGCCCAGGAGTCCCTACGACTACATCAACTCCCCTCCTAAGAGTATTGATTTGATTTCGGAAATCAGAGCCTCCATATATTGCAAGTACTTTGAAATGCGGATGACCTGCGGAATATGTGCGAAATGATTCAGCCACTTGCATGGCTAACTCGCGAGTTGGAGCTAGAACTAAAACTTGTGGATGTCCAACATTTTTTTTCAGCCTTTCTAGGATTGGCAAAGCAAATGCTGCTGTTTTCCCTGTACCGGTTTGAGCTTGTCCAACTAAATCTCTACCAAGAAGTAATTCAGGAATTGCAGCTTTTTGAATCGGAGTAGGTGATGAGTAGCCTTGATCAGAGATTGTTTGAATTAGTTCTTCGCTAAAGTTAAATTCAGAAAATCCATTTTCTGAATTTTTAACTCCTTCATCCCATATCTCCTCAGTAGATTCTTTAATACCATCTTGATCTACTGGACATGAGGAATCCTCATGTAAATTTTTATTTGTCATCTAATAATGGTTGCCTTTTTGTCCTTCAAATTAGGCAGACAACTTCCGATCGGTGTATAACCGTGCTTTGCTGACTCGCCTTGTTAAAGGGATTATTTATGCATTTTATCATCTTAAAAATCCTTTTAGGAATAAGTTGATCACATCTTTAAAAGTCTTCTTCTTTATTGGTAATTACCAGTAATTGTTTTTTTGCACGAGTTATTGCTGTGTACAGCATTCTTTTTTCGTAATCATCAGAATAAAAATTCATGAGATTAGTCTCTTCTGAATTTTTTGAGGTTCTTGGCCAAACTAAAATCACTTGATCAGCTTCACTTCCCTGTGATTTATGAATTGTCATAGCATATGCAGCATCAAACATTTTTAATCTTGATGGGTTAATTAATCGAGTTACTAGTCTTTGCTCCTCAGAAAAAACATTAAATAAAAAACGTCTTTTCTCGCCGTCGCCAATGATTATACCAACGTCTCCATTCGCTAAACCTATTTCAGGTTGATTACTTCTTGCCATGATTGGTGTTCCCTGTCCCCATTTTTGTACTTCCTCTTCAAATCTCTTTCCTAAAAGGAACTCGTGGATTTTTTTTACACCCCAAGGACCATTTCTTTGAGGACAAAGTATAAGCAGATTATCTATGAAATTATAGAGTTTTAACATCTCGATTGATGGCTCTACCTCAATCATGCTTGATTCCCATGCCTCAGTAGGAATATAATGAATACAATTTTCGGTTAACTCTTTAAGCTTCTTTCTATAGTTCAAAAGAGTACTTATCACGGGATCCGGAATGTTTTTTAGGGATGAAAGGTGTTGACTTGTATTTGATGAATCTTTTTTCATTGAAAGTAGGCGCCAAAAGGCATCTACTCCTTCATCTTTTAATGTATTTCTTAATAAAGCAATATCTCCTTTGTTTCGGTATGATTTTGTAAGTTTGACTGAGTTTGATTGAAGGTTGGTTTTAGTATCTTTGCGTTGCAAAATTTGCCATATACCACCACTTCCTATTGGTAATAATTGATCAGGATCACCTACTAAGATTATTTGACATGATTTTGGTAATGAATCTAGCAATCCATTAATGGTTGACAAGTCAACCATTGACATCTCATCTACAACTATTAGATCTAATTTTAAGAGACGTTGAGAGTTTCTTCTAAATCCATTTGGTCCTGCTTCTAACCATTTATGCAATGTTTTAGAAGATATATTAGAAAGCTTATCTTTTATAGGGTCTTCAAAATCTTCAATACCAGCTTGAATAGTATCCTTTAGCTTTTTGGATGCTTTCCCTGTTGGAGCAGCCATTGCAATCTGAAGAGTTATATTTCTAGTTAATGCTTTTACAAGCATTTGAAGGATGGTACTAGTCTTGCCTGTGCCTGGGCCACCACTTAATAAGATGATTTGTTGACTTTCAACAAGGTTAACAGCTTCTAGTTGTTGAATATTTAGATGCTCTAGACTCTTAGCATTAATTCGAATAGGTAATTCTTTAGGTAGGTATTTAATAGGTTTATTTCTTACGAGTATTTTTTGAATGGTCTCAACTATTTCATTGTGTTTTCGACGCCAACTGATTAAATCTCCATTTAGAACTATTGGGGAGTGATCTCCTTTAGTCCAGCCACTTTCTAATAAAGCTTTCATATGAAAGCTGGGCCAACCTTTATATTTAAGTTCAAGATTTTTAGGGATTTCCCTCATGTCTATATATATATCACCTCTTGATAAACCATCCATTAATACATTTACTACATCAATTAAAGCTTCATTAAACTCTATAGGTGGGAAATAGCGAGCAAGAGTAGCTAATAATGATGTATTTAAATCAGTTGAAAATTTTTTTTTAAATGGTTCCTTCATTTATTTTGTTTTTTTATTAATAAATCTAATTTTTTAATTCTTTTAAGAGGAGCAGGTTCGATGATTAAGCCTGGAGTCCTTTGAGGATAATTCATTTTTTCTAAATCTCGATTATCTGGAATTCCTCTCAAAAATACGTAAATGTATCCTCCAAGATGTTTTTGTGGTGAATAATTGGGGAGTCTCCAATTTAAAAATCTATGTAATGCAAGTAAATATATATGGGCTTGTAGTGGATAGTGATGATGGTACATTTCTTCATCCATTCTTGAGATTGAATAATTTATGGGGCCACAAGATAAATCACCCTCTTTTGTTAGCGGACTTCCTATCCAGTTACTTTTCCAATCTAAAACCCACCATTTAGCAATTTCATGATTTGGATTGTCTGCAAAAACTTGGTCTATGGATCCGGTTAAGAAACCGTTGCTATAGATATTCAGATTCATTAGTTTATTTATATAATCTGAGCCATATTTTTTTTGGGCATCTTCTTTAAATATTGATAATAAATCGAGAGTATGGATTGGATTTGTTTTATGACAAATTGGAATATCAAATTTTAATTCTTTGATTGAGCTTTTAGGATTTAAATTTTTCATTTTAAATTTACCTAAAGGACCACCTAAAGGGATATTGGCAATTCTCTTTAATAAAATATTAATTGGTTCAATAAATGAATTATTTATATTAACTATATTTAATTCTTCCTTTATTATAGATGAAATTTTTAGTTGATTTTCAATATCATTGAAATCTACTCTTTCGAGTATTTTATGAAGACAAGTACCTGCTATGGGACCTCGAGGGAAATCTCCAATAGGACTTTCTTTAGACCAAGTATGATCTTCTAATGTGTCAAAACTTTGATCTTTTCCTATTAATATTTGATCAATTTTTTTTGAAGATAAGAATTCAATTTGATCTTTAAATGCAAGATCTTCATTTAACTCATCTGAAAAGTTTTTTACAATTGATTCGTTGTTTTGTTGTGTTATCCATCTCGAAAAACTATATCTTCCCCAACTATTCTCAAACTGATGCTTAGGAGATGCTCCAAGTGATAATTTAACTTCATTTTTAGGTTGAGTCCAGGTTCTGTTGGCTTCAATTAACTTTATATCTTGAATATCGACTTTTAGTTCCCTTTCCTTGAATGAATGTTCCATCATTTCTTTTGTACAGTCTTCTATATTTAGATTTATTGATTTAGATCCAAATAAAAATCCTGAAAGAGGGTTTCCTTCTTGACCAGCAGCCTTTGCCCACAGGATGATTAGTTGTTTTTTAGCTCTTGTAAGCGCAACATAAGCTAATCGCTCTGCTTCATTTAATGATTCTTTTTTAATTAAATCTTGATAAGAATTATATTTTTTATGCCATTTATACTTTTTAGATATGAATAGATTTTGATTGTGTTTCCATAAATGACTTTTTTTATCTGGTGGCTTTTGCCACAAGTATGGACAAATTACTATTTTAAATTGAAGTCCTTTACTCTTGTGGATTGTTATTATATTAACAGCGCTATTACTAATGGCACTGTTTGGTTGGTATTCTTCAGGTATTGGTTCAGTGGTCTGGAACCGTTGGCTGCTAAGCCATTGTGATGCTCTCATGGCACTAAATTTCTGTCGATGGATCTGTTCGTCTACTAACTGAGAGCTTTGATATAGATCACCTAATAAAGTTCCTCTATTAGAAAGGTCAGCTATTGATTTTCCTTCTAGAAAGTTTGATAAACAACCTAATAATCCGACCTTTGGAAATAATTTAGCAAGTTCATTGAACTTCGAAGATAATGAATCAAAATCACCATTAGTTTTTGATTCACTAAGTTTTTCCTTTTTCCATTGCATTAGCTCAGAACATGCTAGTAAAGATAGTTTTTGTTGGTTATATGGACTGACGATGCAGTTTATGAATATCTGTAGGATTTGGGCACCTTCTCTAGTAAATATATTTTCATTGCTTGAAAGTTGTGAAGGAATATTTATTTTTGATAAATAGGTATGGATATTTTTAGCTTGATCATGTCTATTGACTAGTATGCAAATATCTGAGGGGTTTATATCTTTGGAATTATTGCTTAATAGTTCTAACAAATAAGATCCAAGAATTTTTGGAATTTTATTCTCTATTTTGCTTTTCGATTCTAATTTTACGCTTTGTTTTTTATCTTTTTGATTATTATCTATTAGATTTATTATCTTAAATGGTTCTTTTATTCCTTTCAGTTTGAGTAGATCTTCTTGTGAACACGGATTAAGTTCTTGAGTTGATAGATTTGATCTTATTAATCCATCTAGAAATAATTTATTAAGTATTAAAATTAGAGATTTTGTACTTCTATAATTAGCATTCATCAAATCAATTCGATCACAAGTTTCTCTGGCTTTCATATATGTATTTAAGCTTCCACCTCTGAAACTATAGATTGCTTGTTTTGGATCTCCAATCATTAGTAATAGATGTGTTGATCGGTTACCAAAGGCTTCATTTAGTAATCTTAATTGGACTTGGTCTGTATCTTGGAACTCATCAATTAATGCTACTTTATATCTAAGTTTTAAGTTTTTATAGACATCATTAGAATTATCTTCATTTTTAATCTTGTTACTATTTAAATTTTTAGGATCTAGTGATTTAAGTAAATCAGAATAATTTATCATACCCTTTTTAGATTTTCTTTCTTTAAGCTCTCTCTTTGTCCATAACAAAGCATGTTCCCAAACAAATTCACCTGGACTATCATATAAATCTCCTATAATATCAAGTATTGGCTTAATGTCTTTTGAGCAAAGATCAATTTTATACTTCGCATCTAATTGGTAAAGATTTTTAGGATGAAAATATTTATTTATAAGATCTTGTTTTTGAATATCTTCATATGATGGCCGCTTTTTCTCTTTATACTCCTCAATCCAATTACTTAAAAGCTCATGACGATTTTTTCTGGGCTTAGATGAGTATGGCTTTGTATCTGCAATACCTTGAGATTTTAGATTCTTTGCAATATCTATAAAGCTATTTTCCAGTTCCTTCCCCTTCTCTTTCCAAATAGTTCTAAAATCTATCCATAATGATTGAATATAATTATTTAATTGATTTGAGAGACTCTCATCTATTTTTAGTTCATTAAATGTGTGCTTGAAAATATTATTTACATCATTATCCAAAGCGTTAAGGACTTGAATTAAATTCTTACGATTGAAATTTGTTTTAAATATTCCTTTTAATTCTGAAATATCTATTTCTAATATTTCCTTTTTCCAATATTCTTCAACAATTTCATTTATTAATGAATTTGAATCTTTTTCGATGGTTGGGTTTACATTATTACCATTTTCAATCGCTTCTCTACGAAGAGTTTTACTGCAAAATCCATGAATTGTTGTGATATCTGCATTATCAATTCTCTCTAATGCTTCTAAAAGTAGGGAAGCAAAATGTAAAGCTCTATCTTTAGATGTTATATTTAATTCAACCCATTCATTTAATACTTTGTCAACTTTATATTGCTTTACGTTGGTATATTTTGATTCAATTATTTTTAATGCTAATATTAATCTTTCTATGATTTTTGCTTTTATTTCTGAGGCTGTTGCTTCTGTAAAGCTAACAACTAGTATTTCGTTTATCGAATATTCTTTTTCTGTTAACAACCTTAAGAAAAGATGAGATAGAGAGAATGTTTTTCCAGTTCCAGCACTCGCTTCAATTAGGCGCATACCATTTGTTAAAGGATATTTATTTGCTTGAAATAAGTTTACATTATTCATAATAATTTGATAGTTCTAATAATATAAAAAAGATGCAGTCTTGTTTTCTCTATTATCACTTTATTCATATAATTTAAATTATTTATAATTAACATTTTATGATCTCCAATCTAAATACTTTATTATTTTTATAATAGCTGGTACTTCTTTGATATAGTTTTTATATTCAGGAAATTTAATTTTTAATCTTTCTTCTTCTTTTATGGCTTTCATTTTTAAAATATAAGCTAGTGATATGAGCAGAAATAGATGTATTAAACTCAATGAGAAAATACATATTCCTAATGAAAGAATTAATAATCCCTTGTAAAGAGGGTGACGAACATTTTTGTATGAATTATTTCTTATCAGAATCGATTCATTCATTGGATAAGGAAGCGGTGTAAGATTTGCACCTAAATCTATGAATGCTTTAATAACAAGTATTAGCCCTTGAGTTGATGTTGCTAAACCAATAATTATAAAAAAGGCATTTATTGAAAACTCTAAATTCTCTATTTTTGGGTAGGGAGGTATTAAATGTAGGAGTATTAGTAACATTTGAGAAAACAGATACCACTCTCCTTTTGAATTATTAATTAGCCCCTGCTTACTAAATCCCCACTTCGATAGGATAGTTTTTATATCCTTAAAGAGACTACTTTTGTTTGGCTTCATTTTATTAACTAGATTAGTTGGTATTTTTTAGAAGTGGTTCGTATAGACTCATTAATACCTCATGAAATGATTCAACGTCTAAAAAAGTAGAGGCATTGCACTCTTTACCAAAGCAAAGTTCCATTTTTAATGCTTCTCGCTCTCCTTCTATGTAAACATCACCTTCCCATTTCTTTTTAAATAAATCTTCCTCATCCTTATTCTGTTCGTTTTTAGCAATAGCATAGGCCAGTCCACTCTCTGGTGGTATGGGCCAACAATTTTTTCTTCCTGCGGCTGCTAATACACTGATTTCTTTTAGGATTTTAGTTGCTTCCTGGGTATTAATTGGCAATATTTTCTTGCTTACTCCAAAATTTATATTTTTTCTATGGTCTATTTTTTTAGATATTATAAGTGTTTTAGAGTTAAATGAACTATTTGCAGATAGATATAAATGATTTAGCCATCCATTCATAAGATTTTTATATTTTAAACTTCCAATTTCAATCTGTATTAAATTCTTGCCACTAAAATAAAAATCAGTCTCTAGCTCTTGCAACTCTATACTCCTTTTCGTGATTTCACCGGTAGCATAGACTGCTGATAATAAATTATTCCATCTCTCCTCAAGAAGCTCTTCCTCTATTATTCCAGAGCCTTTTGGAGGGAAAACACCTTTGCCAGAAAAAGTCTCTTTCCAGTAATTTTTATTATTTTTAATATCGTTGACTTTGCTGATATCACTATTTTCTAGTCGATATTTAAGAAGTTGATATCTTTCTAACTCTGAAAGTTCGAGTAAATCATTGTCTTGAATAAGATTTACAAATTCTTTTGATTGAATATCATTCTCTCTTAACCATGTTGTTTGTGGATTGAGTAACCATTCTTTTGTTTGTTCGAAGGAAATAGATTTTAATTTTATTCCTTTTGCTTCTTCCCAATTTATTGGTAATGCAAGTGCGACCTTTTTTGTCGGTATTGCTTTTTCAAGCCATTCTCTAGCCTCTAGATTCTTATTATCACAACTCATGATTTGTGAATCTTTGGTTTTTATAAAGTTGAATTGATCAAGAGGATTTGCTGGTGGCTCAATGAGAATATCTTTAAACATGTTGGCTCCTAATTTGATTTTTAAGTAATTCAGCCATTGTTGAATAGGACTTGGAGGTTCAATATCTTCTCCTGTCTTTTCATCTTTGGAATTCCAAGCGAGTAATAGATTTTGACGAGTTGAGATTAAAGCTTCTAACAATGAATAGCGGTCTTTGTCATATTGATTAGGGTCTCCAAGTTCTCTTTTCCTTTCTAGAAGATTAAAACTTTTTCTATTATCTATTCTTGGAAATGTTCCACTTTCTAGTCCCATTAAGATGATGATTTGATGAGGGATGGCTCTCATCGGTTCTAAGGCACTGATCGTAATTTTTCCTGTTCTATGACCAAATTTAGCATTTGTACAACTTAATGCTTTGGTAATAATGTCTTTGACTACTAAACAATCAATCTCTAGTTCACATTTATCTGTTATGAGACCCCAATTATTAACAATAGTTAGTAGTTGTTGTTCTTCCCATGCCCATTCCCCACCATCCCCAAATAAATCCTTTACGAGTAATGTTATAAGTTTTATCCATTCTTTGCATGAGCGTTTACTGCGGAGATCATCGATGTAATTGCAAAGTTTTGAGAGTATGCCCCAGGCTTTTATAAATTCTATATTTGAAATATTCTCGGAATATGGGGAGATACTTCTAATACCATTAATTGGATCGTCTGGTAAAACCAGACCAAGTAGGAATCTTTCTAAACACCAACATAGGCTATGAGTTTCTTCTCCAAATCTTTCTGATGAATCAAGTCCCCAAGTAAAGCCGGCGGATTGAAGGCTTTTGCTTATATCACTCACCTCTTCAATACTTATATTCTGTTGTTTTTGTAATGCTGGATTTGTTAATAGGTTTTCGAAAACTGATGCAGTTAGACGTGAAGCCGAAATCTCTAAAAGATTTAGCACAAAATGTATTAAACCTACTTTATCCTCTTGACTTCTATCTGTGATTACCCAGGGTAGTTGAGTAGTGTTGTGATCTATATTGTTAAATACTGAGGCAAATATTGCTTTATAGCTATCAATTTGAGGTGTCATTATTAAAACATCTCTAGGTTGTAGCTTCTTGTTATTAGCAAAGAGCTGCAATATATGGTCTCGTATTAATTCGACTTGGCGATACTTCCCCGGAGATTTAAGGAAAAGTAGTGATTTGTCAGATTTCTCTTTAGTTAAAACATTTTCACTTTTTGTAAATAATAATTCTTGTTGTAATTGTTCTAATATGTTTGGTTTGTTGCCTTTATTAGAGGTGATATCTGCTGTAAGAGAAAAAATATCTTCTTCATTTCTTTCTCCCAATTGATATTCTCCACTCCCCTCTAGCAACTGTTGAAATTCAGCACCCATCCGACCGAGGAAGGCCTCAAGTCTCGGAGATTCTAGTAACCATTGCCTGTCAGGAGGTGTATTCCATGTGTTTCTAAATCGCAGTCTTCTTGTTTCGCACCTTTGCCATAGATCATTACAAGGGGAAATCAGATAAATTTTTATATTTATTACTTTTGAGAATGCCTGAATTAAATCTATTTGCAATGGTGCCAGGCTGCTAAGACCATAAATATATAGATTTTTGGGATAATCTTTTTTATAAATTTTACCTTTCTTTAATGAGTTAATAGCTTTTTCGGCTTGAATACAGAACGGGTCTTTATTAATCTTTTCATGTAATAACTTGAATAGTGTTTCTTGCCAAAGGATATTTTTGTTAACTCTAATGTCTCTAGAGACGTTCTTTTTATTCTTGCTTAACCATTGCTTGATAATCTCAGGTCTATAGAGTATGTAATCATCAAAGATTTCTGCAATATTGTTCGCTAGATCCCATGAATTCATATTAATTTGCTCATTTTCTTTTTCGCTTTTTGCCAGCCAAGATCTAATTACCTGTGCTTCTTCTCTTTTTATTAATTCTGGTAAAAACTCTAAAATATCCCAAACAAGATGATTCTTTTCCCATGGATCTTTTTCATTAGGATCAATACCAATAACTCTCTTAACTAACCTTTTTAAATATGTTCCAGGGAAAGGGTAGTTAACTAATGCATTGATATTGTTAATGAGTGAAATTTGTTCACTTAGCCATCTGCTTGATGGCCATGTACTCACAATAATGTTAACTTCTTCTGTTATTTCAGGAGGATTTAATCGGAGTTCGTGTCCTAGTATTTCCGCTAACCATTCAGCTTTATTGCTTCGATAAATTGTTAGCAAGAGTCAAAATGCGATTGGAACGTTTTTCATATGAAGTGAATGTCTTTCCTAGGATTGATAATTAGACTTTTCATTTCTTTTACCGCCTGAGATAGACCAACTGCTAAGGCTCTAGAAATAATTGTATGGCCAATATTTAATTCTTCAATCCCTTCAATAGCTGCAATCTGTTCAACGTTTTGATATGTCAGTCCATGCCCTGCGTTTACTCTTAAACCATAGGACTTTGCTTTGGCTGTGCTTTCTTTAAGAATGGATAATTCCAAAATTCTTGCATTATTTTTTGTGATTGCATATTTACCCGTGTGAAGTTCAATCCAACCTGCTTTTATTTCTGCGCAATTTTCCAATTGTTCTTGAACTGGATCAACAAAAATACTGACTGGAATATTTTCATCTGATAGGCGATGGATTATTTCTTTTAGCTTTGCTTTGTTTTGGATGACATTAAGTCCTCCTTCTGTAGTAACTTCTTCTCTTTTTTCTGGAACTAATGTAACCATGTCAGGCTTTGTATTGATGGCTATTGAAGTCATTTCTTCAGTAGCAGCCATTTCTAGATTTAGACGAGTATGTACAGTTTCTTTTAAAAGATTTAGATCTCTATCCTGAATATGCCTTCTGTCTTCCCTAAGGTGGACTGTGATTCCGTCAGCTCCCCCTAACTCCGCCAATAGAGCCATTGTTACTGGATCAGGTTCAAATGTCTTACGAGCTTCTCGTACATTTGCTATGTGATCAATGTTTACGCCAAGACTTGCCATGTGAATTAAAAATATACTTAGATTGTATTCATCAACAGCAAAATAAGTTTTAGCCGCTGGAGTAACTGCCCAGTACCACCGCTAATAATTAAGCCTTCGGCGTTAACTTCATTAGTAAAGATATTTAATGAGGGTTCCTTGCCCCTTCTTCAGAGAGAAAAAAAAATATGCCTTGGGGTTGATCCTTTCTGGAGTCGATTAGCTATGGTAGCAACGCAAGATATTGCTTTGAATAATTTTTTCAAAAGAAGAATAGTTATTGGTGCAGAAAATTTACCTTTGAGTGGCTCTGTTGTACTCGCTCCTACTCATCGATCTAGATGGGATGCTTTGATGCTCACTATGGCTGCTGGTAGAAGAGTTACTCATAGAGACTGTCGATATATGGTCACTAGATCAGAGATGAAAGGTTTACAGGGATGGTTTTTAAACAGGTTGGGTTGTTTTCCCATTGATCAAGGAAGACCTTCTTTGCCAACTCTTAGATATGCGGTTGATTTATTGGTATCGCGTCAACAATTGGTTGTATTTCCAGAAGGTAGGATAAATCGATTTAGCGAACCAGTAAGACTTAAGAAAGGATTGATCCGCTTAGCTCAATTGGCTTCCCATAAAGGGTTCGATATAAAAATAGTTCCAGTCGGTTTAGCCTACAGTGAGGTTATGCCAAGATTTTTGGGTTCTGCTTCGATTTGTTTCTCTAAACCAATAATAATTTCAAAAGATTTTAATCAATCTACGAGTGATTTTAATATTGATCTTTCTAGAAGTATGAGTTCTGCTGAGAGATTAGCTTTGCTAGCTGTTGGTCGGAGCTAATATAATCGTGTGAATTCTTTTTTAGTAGTCACTTTGAAATTTATTTATCTCTAATACATTCCTAATTACTTACTTGAAAATGATTACAGCCAAAGAAGTTACAGTTCTAATTAAGCAATCACTTCCAGATGCTCAAATCGATGTGAAGGATTTGGGCGGTGGGGATCATCTTGAGGTGAATGTTGTATCTTCAAAATTCTCTGGTTTATCTCTTGTACAGCAACATCAACTTGTTTATGGTGCGTTAAAAAATGAATTAAAAACCGAAACAATTCATGCTTTGGCATTGAAAACCTCAACTCCTCATTAAATTTTTCGTTATGGATCCCAACACTCGTTCGAGAATTGAACAATTAATTAATTCAAAATCAATATTTGTTTTTATGAAGGGCAATAAGTTGATGCCTCAATGCGGCTTCTCTAATAACGTTGTTCAAATTCTGAATTCTCTCGGTATGAGCTTTGATACTTTTGATGTGCTTTCAGATATGGAAATTCGAGAAGGTATAAAAGAATATTCAAATTGGCCGACAATACCCCAAGTTTATGTAAAAGGAGAGTTTATTGGAGGATCAGACATATTGATCAGCATGTACAACTCTGGGGAATTGAAAGAAAAACTAGAAATCTCACTAGCTTCATAACCTGTTACTTTTATAGTCTTATTTAGTTTTCTCTTTGAAAAAAGAGATTGTTAATATCCCCATCTGGACCAATAAAGCTAGATGGATCCATGATCCATCTATCAATTAATGCTTCTAATTTCTCTTGATCTCGTGAACCTAATGTCTTGCAATTCCTAAGAGAATGAAGATACCCATCTGCATAGATCCTTAGTTCAGATGGACTGTGGTATCGACTTGTCAGTTCTTGACAAGCATCACAAATTGATTGGAAGTGTTTGATCGTCTCTGGAGCATCGAAAGATGTCATGGTTTGCTAAGACACGGAATATTCTTGGTAGTCCGTGAACAGTTTGCTTTAATATCTCATCTAGTCTAAGGGTCTACATTTCTGACTTGTGACATCAATACCTGCAGATCAGCTTGCTACAGAGCAAATTCAAGGATCCTCCTCAGGTTCTTCTCCTATTCAAGCAACAACACAATCACCTTCTAAGGTGCTTGTAGTTGAGCCTCATCCAACTCTTAGAACTGTTTTAGTTCAGAGACTCAGACAAGATGGCCAGCTTGCAGCAGCGGTTGGTTCTGCTGAGGAAGCAGTTGATCTTTGTCGTGATCAATCACCAGATTTATTAGTTAGTGCTGAGCTGTTAGAAAAAAGTTCAGCACTTCGACTTGCACAGCAATTGGGATGTTCAGTGATTGTGCTTACTGCAAGAACAGGGGTTGAACCTGTTGTTGGTCTTCTAGATGATGGTGCTGATGATGTTTTAAGAAAACCTTTTGGCCTAGAAGAGTTAGCTGCTAGGTGTAGAACCTTACTGAAAAGAGGCAGAATTGGTTTACAGGAACGCGTCGCAGTAGGACCTCTTGAAGTTCATCTGCTGCTTAGACAGGTTACCTTGAGAGAGAAACCTGTAGAGCTAAGCCCAAGGGAGTTTGCTTTGTTGTGTGCTCTATTAATGCCTCCTGGCATGGTCAGAAGCCGTCATGAGCTTTTACGAATGGCTTGGCCTCCATTTAGTGGTGGCCCCCGTTCAGTTGATACTCAGGTTTTGACCCTCAGAAGAAAATTAGAACAAGCTGGTCTTGGGGATGGAGGAGGTATTACAACTGTTCGTCAGCAGGGATATAGGTTTAGCCTCGACAATCTGCCTTCTTAATCTTTAGGAATTTTTAAGAGTTATACCGGTAGGCCCCATTTGTTTATTCCGAGCTTTGTTCCGATGATATGAGCACAAGCGTAACCGCTAAAAGCTACAGCGTTTAAACCTTGGCCAGGAAAACAAGAATCACCAACACAATATAGGCCTTTAATACTTGTAGTATTAAATGGCATTGGAAGAAGACCAGGCAATCTCATGGAAGGAATTGGACCATAACTTCCTTTGTTTCTAGAAAGAAATCTTTTATGTGTTTTAGGACTGCCGATTTCTTTATGCAAAATGTTTTGACTTAGATTAGGGAATAATTGTTCTAATTTTGAAATAAGCTTGTCTCCGTCTTCCTTTTTCTTTGAAAGATATTCTTTGTTGTTTAACCCCTCCCAATAATCCATTGAAGAAGGTGTAAATGCGTGAATAATATGGCTACCTGTTGGTGCCAATGATGGATCTAGTAGAGTTGGAATTGATACAAAAGTAACTCCCTGTTCACTCTCCATCTCTTTCCATGAATTTAGAAGTAAGTGATGGCAATGTGTGGTAGAAGGAACAGAGTCTTTATTTACTCCTAAGTGTAGAGAGAGAAAAGAAGGTGAAGGTATATATCTTTTTTTCCATTTTGTTTCTGCAGGTGGGATCTTATCTCTTCTAACTAGTGGATCATTAACTCCCTGACCACCAAATGTATCCCATCTCGTTGCATTTGAAACTATTGTTTTACCAAAAATTTCTTCATCATTCTCTAGTGAAACACCTATTGCATTTTCTTCTTCGAAAATAATTTTTTTAACTTTTGATTTATACCTAACTTCACCTCCAAAGTTTTCAATTCCTTTCACTAGTTTTTCTGCAATAATTCCGACACCTCCTTTAGGGTAGTTAATTCCTCCGAAATGTCTATCAGAAAAGACCATCCCCGCGTTTATCATTGGAGTCAAGTCCGCGGGCATGACTGACCAGCAAAAACATTCAATATCAATAAATTTTAAAAGTACAGGGTCTTTGATATATTTTCTAGCAACATCTCCGGCATTTACGGGTAACCATCTAGCAAGTCCCAGGCATGATAAGGGTGATTTAAAGAAAACTTTCATTAGATATGCTGGATCCTCTATTGAAAGTAAAGGCATTGAATCGAGACATTTAAATACATCCCAGCAAGTTTCATAAAAGTGATTTATTCCTTTCTCTTCGTGGGGAAATAAATTTATCAGCTTATTAATGAACTTTTGATAATCTCTATCAACTGTAATTTCTAATTGATTAGGTAGATGATATGCCAATTGTGTCGGGTCAGGAATCGTCTCACATTCTTGTTCAACATCTTTGAGAGCTCTTGTTAGTAAATTGGTATATCCATTTTTACCAAAGCCAAATATCATTGATGCTCCAACATCAAACGTAAATCCTTTCCTTTTAAAAGACCCCCCACTTCCACCAGGGATTTTATATTGTTCAAGTACCAGAACTTTTGCACCCTTACTTGCTAGTTGACTTGCGGTAACTAAACCACCAAGACCTGATCCAATCACAATCGAATCCCAGTAATCAGAAAGTTTATTTTTTAATTGAGTCATGATTTACTAAGAAATTAAATGGTCTTTGTTGAAGAAGTTTTAGTTATAAAAGTTTCTTTTAGTTGTTTTATTTTCCCCAAGGATCTATCTCTATATTGCTTATATCTTTCACGTTTGTTGTTGATTCTATTATCGAGCTCAGGTAATAATCCAAAATTAGCTGGCATTGGTTGAAAGTTCTTTTTATTTTGAACCCTTAGACTTTCTTGACTATTGCTGACAAAGTTAGTCAATGCTCCAATCATGGTTGACGGTGGCAAAGTAATTGTATTTAATCCTTTAGCTAATAACGCTGCGTTAGTTCCTGCCAACCAACCTCCGGCAATAGCAGCAGCATAACCCTCTGTACCAGTGAGTTGTCCAGCAGCAAATAATGTTTTTCTATTTATGAATTGCAGCGATGGCTCTATAAGCTTTGGAGATTCAAGAAAAGTATTTCTATGCATAACCCCAAAACGAATAAACTCTGCTTTCGATAGGCCAGGTATCATTCTGATTAAACGTTTTTGCTCGCCCCATTTCAAATTTGTTTGAAATCCAACGAGATTCCATAATTTTCCTGCTTTATCTTCTTGTCTTAATTGAACGACAGCATGAGCTCTTTTTAAAATTCGAATATTTTTGTCGTTAACATCTCCCCATCTTGGATCCCAGAGCCCTATTGGCTTTAATGGACCAAAACGCATAGTATCTATTCCTCTTTTTGCGAGTTGTTCTATCGGAAGGCAACCTTCAAAAAAAAGAGCTGATTCTTTGTCAAAATCCTTTAATTCAGCCTGCTCTGCTTTGATTAATTCAGAATGGAATTGTAAATATTCCTCTTTATTCATAGGGCAGTTAACATAATCAGCATCACCTTTATCGTATCGACTTGCACGAAAGGCTTTTGAAAAGTCAATACTGTCTCCAGTAATTATCGGACTAGCTGCATCAAAGAAATGACATTCTTTTTCTCCTGTAAATTCTTTTATGTCCTCAGCTAAGGATTGGCTTGTTAAAGGACCTGTGGCTAAAATAGTAATTTGGTCAGCGTTAGGGAGATGAGGGCATTCTTCTCTCTCAATTTTTATTAGTGGATGAGAGGATAATTCATGTGTTATTGACTTACTGAATTGACTTCTATCTACTGCAAGTGCTCCTCCTGCAGGGACGGCGTGTTGATCAGCTTTTGCTATTACAATCGATTGTAATTCTCTTAACTCTTCTTGTAGAAGCCCTGCTGCTCTATCACTACTAAGGGCTCCAAAGCTATTACTGCAAACAAGTTCTGCAAATTGGGAGGAATGGTGAGCTGGGGATTTCTTTTTTGGGCGCATTTCAAATAGAGTTACTTTCACTCCAGAACTTGCTATTTGCCAAGCAGCTTCTGAGCCTGCAAGACCAGCTCCAATTACGATTACCGATGGATCTTCTTTCAATCTGTGTTTTTTTCTTTTAATAAGCTTAATTAAATAATATTCTCATGTCCCTCAACTATTTATTAAGACTTAAAATATCCCTAAGAAATCAATGAGGAAGGTAAAAAAATTTATTTTTTTTGTTTTTTAGTCCTCAAAAAGGAACATTAGGACCATTAATGCTTCAACAACGTGATATTTTTCATAGTGGACTATTACTATTGGTCTGATAGGGGTCGCTAGCTCAGTGGTAGAGCATCCGGCTTTTAACCGGCTGGTCCTGAGTTCGAATCTCAGGCGACCCATTTAATATGAGATTATTTCAAGATTCCAAGAGGTGATTAACTCTAAAGAGCTTCTGAAGAATCCTTTATTTTTAATAATTATTATTTGCAGTTTTAAATCGGTTAATGCGGGTATAAAAAACTTTACTAAGTTGATTCATTTTGAAGAGTGGCTTATTGAGAGAAAGGTTGATTTAAGTATTAATGAGATAAAATGCAGAGCTTCAATAGCATCTCATGCAAGTTGGTTTGGAGCTCGAGTAAGACTTGGACCAAATAATGAATTAATTAAACCTCTTTGGATCTCTCTAAAGGCTGATGAATTAACTGATTCAAAATTAGCTAAAGTTAGAGAATTGCTTAATGATTGCAGGTCAGGATTACTTTTCCTTCCTGAAGACCAATAAAATTAATCTCTATTGTGTTGATGAGAATATAAACACTTTCTTAAAAGAAATTTTGTTGCTGAATTATAAATATATTGATTTATTTTTTGATGAAGAAACTTTCAGTAGGAGCTGCAATTGCTATAAATATTTCTTTGTATATGTGGGCAGTATTGGAGTTTCCATTGAATTTAAATTAGTAAACTTAGATCAGGCTTACTCTTTTAGCTTTGATTTTTAAGGCAATTAATGCGCCAGTTTTTATCTTAAAGCAGTTTCTTAACTTTCTTTTTTTTTTTTCTTTTCAAACCTTTTTTTTTCCCTGTAGAGGTTAGGCTCGGCTTGAGGTGATCATTTGCCTCACGTCTTATGTAAATGGGGGTATGGTTAAAAAATCTTCTTCAATTACAAAATCCAATTCTAATTGGTTATGGAGGTGGGCAGAACCTGAAAGTGAACTCTCCGTAATTCCTAAATCAAAAACTAAACGTTTAGCTCAACAGGCAAAATTGGCAAATGTTGATGCTGAACGAGCTGTTAGTAGGGCATATCAAATTGAATTATCTAGAACCAAGGCAATCGGAGAGGCAATGTTTAAGTCTGGTAAAGCCTTGAGATTTACTCTTTCGAGTTCAGGAAGGCAATTAATACTTAGAACCCAGGCAGCTCGAAGACAATTTGAGCCTGGTTTTAGGAATAAAAAATAATTTTCAGATACAATACAATCTTTAAAAAAAAAAAATGCAGCTTTATATAGTGACTTGGAAATTTGAATCTTCTGAAGATCAAATTTATTCATCTGAAGCTTTTGTTGATTATGTTGAAAGTGGCAAATCTGAAGATCATATTGATGGCTATGAAAGAATTGCTTGGGCCCACACGCCTCAAGATGGTACAGGCGTAATAATTTGTAAGGCCTCAAATGCATCAACTTTATTTAGGGTATTTGGATCCTGGAGAGATAAATTTGGTATGACCTGGGAGTATAAACCTGCCTTATCTACTGAAGAATTTGTTGGTCTATTAAAAGAAAAATAGGGTAAAAATTTAAATGTTTTGTATGTTTAATTTGAGTTTAAATAAACTTCTGTCTAAAAAACTTTCACGTTTGGTTCAATCAACTTAGTCTTGTTAAAATTCATTTCGCAATAAATGCCTGTTTGTTACTTCTTTTCTCTAACTGCTAGTGAGATGGGCATTAGTCCAACAATTTTAGCTTTGATTATCTTTTCATCCATTGTTTTTATTGTTGGTTTTGCAAAAAGTTCAAGGGAAAATGAGTATAAAAAACTGATGGATTCATTTATTGAGAGAAAAGAAGAATCAGATTAAGCAATAGATTTATTCATATTAGTAAGAAGATATCCCTATCAATAATGAATTCTCATATCTAATAGGGCAGGATGGTAGAAGAGTTGTTTTGAAATTGAACAATTTATTAGCAAAGGAGAAATTTGTTTCTCCTTCTCGTGATGTGCTTGCTGGTCTTGTTGTTGCTTTTGCAATGATCCCAGAGGCCATAGCGTTTTCTGGTATTGCAGGAGTAGATCCAAGAGTTGGCCTGTTTGGCGCCTTTTTACTGTCAGTCACTCTCGCAATTTTTGGAGGCAGAATGGCCATGATTACTTCGGTAACTGGTTCGACTGCACTTTTGATGACTGGGATTGTTCAGCAGGGAGAAAATATTAGTCCTGGCCTTGGATTGCAATATCTTTTAGCTGCTGGATTGCTAACAGGAGTTCTTCAAATTGCTTGGGGCTATTTAAGACTTGCTCATCAGATGAGATTTGTACCTCAGCCTGTAATGGATGGCTTTGTGAATGGGTTGGCTATTTTAATCTTCTTAGCTCAATTGCCTCATTTGGGTATTGACTTGGCTCATTCTGCAAAAGTTGTTACTGCAGGTCAATTGCCAGCGGTTTGGGGATTAACCATACTTACTTTATTAGTTATCTATTTGCTACCAAAAGTTACTAAGCTGCTGCCTTCTGCATTGGTTGCAATTTTTCTTTGTACTGCTATTTCAATCGGTTTTAAATTAAATGTCCCTACTGTTTCAAATTTAGGTATCCTTCCTAATGGATTACCTGGATTCGGGTTTCCAAAAGTACCTTTTAATTTTGAAACACTTGGTTTGATCTTGCCAACAGCTTTAGCAATTTCTCTGGTAGGGCTTATGGAAACATTTCTTACTCAAGATATTCTTGATGATTTGACAGACAAAAGTACAAATAAAAATGTTGAAGCACGTGGGCAAGGTATAGGTAATATTGTTAGTTCTCTTTTTGGAGGTATGGCTGGATGTGCTCTGGTAGGGCAATCGGTTATGAATGTGGGTTATGGAGGAAGGACTCGTCTTTCAACTTTAAGTTCTGGGGTTTGTTTAATAGCAATGATTCTTGCTGCTAAAGATTGGGTTAATCAAATTCCAATGGCAACATTGGTTGGAGTAATGATAATGATTGCAATTAATACTGCTAATTGGATTTCAATTAAAGATATACGCCGCATTCCTAGAAGTGATAGTTCAGTTATGATTTTAACTGTATTCGTTACTGTAATTACACATAATTTAGCTTTGGGACTCTTATCTGGTGTAGGCCTTGCAGCTATTTTATTTAGTAGAAAGGTGGCAAAAGTTATAAAGGTTGATTCTACCTTAACCAGCGAAAATCACAGGATTTATAAAGTTAAGGGGCAATTATTTTTTGTTAGTAGTATTTACTTTAGACAAGGGTTTGAACTTCACGAACATCCTAAAAAAATTACAATTGATATGTCTGAAGCTCATATCTGGGATCAAAGTGGAGTAACCGTTTTAGATCAAGTAATCAGGAGAATAAAATTAGGCGGGTCTGAGGTTGAAGTGATTAATTTAAATGATGAAAGTTTGGATTTATTTTCTCGAATAGGGCAAGCAACTGAAGCAGGAGGAAGAGGAGGAGAATTTAAATCTGCTCATTAAAGATTATTAGGTTTTACTTGAAATTCCTATAGATTTTTTTAATAGCTTGTATGAAAGGCTTATAAGGATTCATTTCCATTTGATTTAACTTTGTACATTTGATTCTCATTAATGTATAAGCACGACCTGCAACTAATCAAGCTACATACGCAATATTCATAGCATATATAAGTAAAACTTATATATGCTATGAATATTGCGATATCGTAAATGTCTTTTAACTTAAATTTTGAGATAAAGATAGGGTAATGATTTTGATTATGTATTATGGATTTTTAGTTGATAAAAAACTAGCAGAGTTTAAAAAAAATTCCATCAAGCGGAAAATCACTTAATGGAATTGAGTTTCTTATGAAATTTTTTTAAAACAGATAGATTTCTAAATTTAAAATCCAATCTGTTTTAAGAATTTGCCAATAGGATTTGCTACTGGCTAAAAACTAAGCTTCAGAATCAAACTTAGATAGATTTGGTCCAGCAATTACACCAACTAGTCCAAATAGAACAAGAGATACAACACCGACAATAGTCGCTGAGAGGCTTCCTCCTCCCAAAGCAAAAGTTAAGAATGGCAAATGAAGCATTTTTTTTTAGATGCAGGTATATATATAAACCTAAAATTGCCCAAATTTAGTGAAGTTGTAGCACCTTGATAAATTCAGACATTTTTTAAAGGATATAAAGAGAAGTTAAGCGGTTGGAAAATTGTTAGGGAACATAGTATCTAGTTCGTCTTTAGTTGCTTTAGTCTCTCCTTTGAGCCAGTCCTTTACGCCATTAGGCTTTACAGTCTGAGCATTACGAGCTGCAAAAATGATCACATGAAAAGGGATTACTATTGCAAAGAAGAAGAAATGAAGTAGATACAAATCCCATGGGATACCCTGGTAACCATAATCAGGGAAAAATATTGCAGTAAGAAAAGGAAATACCATGTTGTTCAAGTCTTTACTGTACTAATCATTATCCATAAAGCACAAATTCTTTCGGCATGGCTAGATATTTTAACTTCTAGAAATGCTATGGGTTAGTCCAAGGCTTACTATAACGTCTCATCACAAAGACATATGAATCGAGTTATGGAAGGATCCCCATTTTAATCACCTTATTCAGTTAAAACTTAATTGATGAGGCTTTCTATTAATTTAACTAGCCTAAAACTAAAATATATACTTCCTATTATCCAGCTAGGTAAGATTATATTCCATGCTTTTTGATGTTTTAATAGAATAATTTTATTTAAAAAATAAGCTCCAGCTACAGGAATAGATATTAATACAGTCATCTTTAAGAAAAACTCAATAAACGCTAATGCAGCTATTGGGTTTATAAGCCATGCTATTAATATTCCACTTAGCAAGTACCCACCATATTGTCCTAGCTTTCTTATCATCATTGACTGCTTGTTTTGTCTTTTACAGTATCTCACTATATCTTCAATAATAGTCCTAATACTATAAGATAGTTATCTGAGGATTTTTTGAGATTTCAAAAAATAATAGTAATGCTATTTTTGATAAAGAATCCTCTTGTAAAAAGACAATTAAATATAAGATATAAATATATTTTTATTGTATAATTTACAGATTTAAAAATAAATGAATTTAGTTAATCTTTTGGCTTGGGATATAGTTTTTTAATAGCATCATCCTGTAGCTTTTGTTTTCTCTTTATCTGTTTTTGCTCGTTTACTCTTCTAACTATAATTCCAGGAATAAACCAAATTACTGTTATGATAGCAAAAACAAAGATTGGATTATTTATAGTCATATCAATTAATGTATTATTTACTAAAAAGGAATAGATATTATTAAATTGTAAAATTTGATTGTACATTTTAATTTAAAAATAAAACTATTTTTTTTATCATAGATGTCAATAAATACTTCTAATTTGATGACTATCTGTTTCTTTATATTTTGATTTAAAGGGTTTCATCATCTTTATTAGCCTGGTCATCTAAATAGATTTTAGATTCATCAGCAATGATTTTTAGGAAATTTTCATTTCCTTTTGATTCTGATATCTCTGTTGAAGCATTATATTTTATTTTTATATCTTTTCCAGACCATGCTGCTTGATCCTTAAAAAGATTTCGTTTTGCGGAATATACGAATTTTCTTCCAATGAATAAAATCGTTATAAAAATGAGTGAAAAGAGAAGAATTATTTTCATTCTAAAAGCTCTAATTTTGTAATCATAACTTCTTAAACTATTTTAGTAGATATATGACAAAAAAAATAAATAAATAGCTAACAATTTTTTTTGATTTGCTTTTAATATCTTCAATAGCCTTTTTGGTTCTAAACAATGTCCATTAAATTCAAGCGTAGCTTAGTTTTTACCTTGCTTTTATAAAGCTTGATTTAAAATTGCCATCTTTTAGATTGTTTGCTAAAGATATATATATTTATATTAATATCAATAAAATGTTCTCTTGGTCAAACCTTAGAAGAGTTATATATACATTGTCTAATCTGCTTGTTATACCAGCTATTCTTATACCCAGGATTGACTTCATCGCAAATCTTTCTTTTATTATTGCTTTCTTTTTGTTAGTTAAGACAAATTTATTGTTATTATTGCTAATTTGCATAGCCTTCATTGTAAAGAATAATTCAAATTATAGATTTAGTCTTTTATTAAAACTTAAGGGTGCTGAACTCTCAAAGTCAGATTATGAATGTGTTAATTTATATGCTTGGTGTACATTATTAAGATATTTCCTAATTGGAGTAGCTTCAAATCAAATCATTCTATTTTTTTAATAATTTTTATATTACACTTCCTTTTTAAATGGATTCAAAAAAAGTTTTTTTTGTTTCTTTTTAGGCGGATTGATTGTACCTGTATCTGCATTTAGTCGAGTTTTGATGTCTTGAATTATTTTATTACGCTGCTCTTCATTTTCGTCTGGATCTAATGAGGCAAACCAATTTTCAAGATTCCAAAATTGATTACCTTTTTGGTCTACCACAACTTTTACAAATCCTTCTTGTCCAGAAAAGGAATAAACTCCCTCAGGAAGTTTATCGAAGTCAAACTCTCCATTTTGCACTCTTCTGATGTAACCCATTCTTATTTCTTTAAAGGCCTTAGCACTTTCTTATCTTATATCAATGATTAAATTGAGGTCATTTATGAATTTATAGTTCTTTTACTTAAATATTTAGGAATTATAATTTTTACTTGCTTTTACCTATAGGAGTGTGAATGATTGAAAAAATACATAAAATTTATGTGCCCTTTCAGCAAAGAATTTTCTCTCCTTGCGAAAACATTTGAATATTCAGATTACCTTGAAGATTCAGATTGGAAATTTCAGAAATATAATTTGGTCAATGCATCTGGGTACTCTGATCTCTTGGAAGATACTGAATGGGGAACAAGATCAGATGATTTGACTATTGCTTAAGAAAATAAAAAATAGATTTTTTTAAGGCATTAACGCTATGTTTTTAATTCCGAAATGTATTCTTCACTAATCCAATCTAGTTGATGATCCTCTTTCGGAGTTCTTCCTAAAATAATTATTGGTACACGAACCTGTTTGTTTTCAATTGTTTTCCTATATCCAACCACTAGTTCAGCGTATTTTTTAAATGTCCATCCATTGTTACCTTTTGATTCCCATTCTGACGAGTTTCTAAGAGATCTATAAAAATCTTCAATTCCAAATTCATTCCAACACTCTTGAATAGCGAGTAAAGGATCAAGTCCTTCTTTAAGTAATTGTTGATATTGAATTATCTCAGGAGCTTCTTGTGAGTTGTCCGGTTTTAGTTCTATTGCTAGATCATATACGCTTACTTTTTTAAGTCTGAACCAATCTCTGTCAAAGAGAAAGACCGGAAAACCTAATGACCATTTATCTCCTTGTACTTTTTTGTAGGTTTCAATAAACTCATTTATATGTTTCTTTAAAAACTTATAACGTTTTTTCATAAATACTTTTCCCAATGTAATTATTTTTAGGTTTTAACTTTAGAATTTACATTAAGCCTTTGATGCTAAAGGACAGATATTAGACTATTAAGTATATTATGCTAAATATGGATTGATCAACTTAATGAAAAATAGTAATAAGAGACCTGCTTGGTTAAACTGGGTGTATCTTGGAATATTTATATATTCTTCTTATTTTTTATTTAATTATTGGTCATCAATATTAGTAAAATAGGATATATATTTGGGGACTTAACAACTTATTTTTGTTATACTGTTAATAAATTAAAAAATAATTTAATTTATTAATATTCAAATTATGTATATATAAATAGAAGCTTTTTCAATTACGACTATTAAATTTTTTAAACTAAATTACCCAGCAAATACAGGTAAACCTATCGTTGCTGTGCTTATCAAAGCTCCTGCAAAAATGATAAAAGGAATTAAAGGGTACTTTTCAATCATGAGGGAGGGGGCTTCAGAGCTTATAGGTAATTATACCATACTAAGTATTTATACCCCAACCTGGGCTGAAGATAGTCATAATGGCTTGCTCATTCATTCGAGGTGAAGTTCGATTTTTTACGTCTTCTATTGCCTTTTTGTAGTAACGGTACTTCCTTTGGTGATCGCTAATCACTCTAATTACACGCCATTGCTCCATAGGGAAACGCTTTTTTACTTCTTCAGCAATTTTTCTTTCTTCATGATTCAAATGTTTTTTCTTTAGTTTGTATTCTTTGTTAAGCCATTCGAAAAGAATTTCTAGTTCACATGAGATTTCACCATTTTTTATCCATTTTTCTATGTACTTTTCATCACCGTGTTCTATAAGAAAACATTTTTCAGGCGATGGTAGCTTGATTTCATGCAAAAGCTCAGCAAAATTTGGTATTAGTCTCACTTACCGAGCTGTTATTGACAAATTTATTATGAAAGGTTTTTATTCTTTTCGTGAACAAAAACTAGAAGAGTCTGATCTATTTTTTAAATATAATTCTATGATCTCATAAAATATTCAAATAACTCAAAATATTATTTGGAAAGAAGGCAGTTTAAAATCAAATAAAAAAACTGCCTTCAATTCGCTCACTTAAAGAACTCGAAAGTTTCCTTTCGAATATGTTCTTCATCTTCTATCAATAACACTTTCCCAATCTTTAAGTCACTAGCTATTTATCCTCATTAAACTTCTAGCCTATAGGTAGAATAAAATTCGTCATCATGACAAGAAAAAATATTAATTGTTAAGCCTGCTAAAATATAAGATAAATTTTATTTATATATTTATGAGGAAAAATTTATATTTTAAATATTTAAGAGTAAAATTATATGGATTAAACGAATTGTCAAAATTATCAAATTAATTTTGACAAAAAACTAAGATAAAAAATTCTTATATATGCATGTCACTAAAAATCTTGTCATTAATTATTTTGATTAACTTCCTATCCTTACGAGATCAATCTGGAACTTTTCAAATTAAACTCAAATTGCAAGAATTAAAGTTAACAGCACTGTAAGAATATATTCTACTAAATATAAGCTACTTCAAGGGACATAACTTAAGACAAAGTTAATTCGTTTAGCCATTTATCTTTTACTTCAATGTGAAATAAAAAACTAATAAATTTTTTTTAGCTCTATGAACTGTGTCTAATCGTGCTTTTATAATTTTTACTTGTTTGAATTGCTAGCCAAATAATTTACCTCTAATTTTATCAAGAGAGGGCCCTCTGCTTTTCTCCTCCTTGGTTAGAGGAATCCAGTTCCAATCGCAACTAACGGTAAGAAGATAGCCAACGAGTAAATGCCAAATAAGAATCAAAAAAGGGTGTTCTAAATGAGGAGCCAAAGGGTTCACTAAGATCAAAAATTATCCTAACTAATAAGAATGAATCTCATGAGTTTGCAAAAAACAGAAGAAAGGCTCTTTGTTCAATAAGCAAAGCCACGCAAAAGCCAAAATGAGCTTTACAAGTCTTAATACTCTTATTAATATTGCTTCATGTTTTATTCTTAATCGGCTATGACTCCTGAAGCAGAAAAGTTTAATGGATGGGCTGCAATGCTTGGATTTGTTGCGGCTTTTGGTGCATATGCCACAACTGGTCAGATTATTCCTGGTATCTTTTGATTCAAAAAAGATAGATATCAAATAAAAAGACCTGCTTAATACTGCAGGTTTTTTTATTATCACTTTGTGTTTGATCTTTATTTAAGAACTTTGATGACGGATAAAATCCACCGTATTGAGCAGGGCAAGGAACAAGAGATACTCATTTTTCACAAAATTGAGTTTCAGTGGGTTTTATTTGTTGCTGATATATCCTTACTTTCATGCTTATCGAAATGGTAGTTTAATTGGTTTGTGGCTAGAATCAATTAATGGTCAGCAGTATTTAAAAGGGGCTAGCAATCCGAAATCTTATTTCCTTATAATTGGAGAAAACCCAAAGTCCCAACCTGTAATTGATATATTTTCGTTCTTTTTAAATAAGACTAGAAGAATCGTATCCTTTAAGTTTTCATGGTTCTATCCTTTAAAAATTTCGAGTATTTCGCCTTTTCTTCCTGAATGCTCCACCCACGGGCTAAACTTTTAACATCTTCTTTTAGGGTTTCTTCCCGTCTTTGTAGTCTATTTTCTTAGGTAATGGTTTTGCGGCCTAGTAGCGGCCTAAGCATAAAATTCATGCCCATGCATCACCAGTCACAAGAAAGCACAAAGTTAGTGAGGGCCTAAAAAAGCAGTAACGGGGCGTGGCGCAGCTTGGTAGCGCGGGTGCTTTGGGAGCACTAGGTCGCAGGTTCGAATCCTGTCGCCCCGATCAGTCAGAGACAGGTTTCCCGGCCTGTCTTTTTTAATGCTAATTTTTCGTTGAACCCAAAAGTGAACCCAAAAGCAAGATGAGATAAGGGAAGTTAAAGGGTTCTCTAATATTTATATACAAAGTAGATGGTGTATGTGAAACTCTTTGGAATTGATTTTTTTTTGATGGCTAAGGGTCTTTGGCTTGTTACTACAACAGTTACGAATCCAGCTTTTGCTGAATATGTTGAGGCCTTTCAACCTTGGGTTGAATCAGTAGGTGGTTCAGTTTATGCAAAAGATATGGAAGCTGAAACTGTTGAGGGAAAGGGTGGAAAATTAGGAGTCATCATTGAGTTTCCCTCAAAGCAAGCTGCGATTGATGCTTTCAATAGTTCGGAATATCAAGAACTAAGCAAATTACGTTGGGCAAATTCAACAGATACCAATATCACCATCATTGATGGCGGAGTAACTCATTAAGAAAAAGTTGAGGTTCTTATATAGTTAAAGCTCGGTTGACAGTCGATTTATCTTGGGGGCATTAGCCCCCTTTTTATTTATAGCTTTCCTTCTGTTAGTCGGAAATTCCAATTTGTATGAGGTGCTCGAATTGCTTTTAGCCTTTGATATTCATCAGATTCGTAGCATTTAATTACTGCATCCTTACCTTTTGGATGTCTTGCAATAACAGTTAGAGGACCACCATCTCCTCTCTTATTTCCTTCTCGTATATCTGTATTTCTATCTAATACCAATGTTGTAAAACCACATTCTTTAGTGAATTGATTAACGTTTTGAAAATACTCTTTAGCTGCTTCTCTATCTTTTGTGGTTCCTGTAATTACGGCATATCCCGCAGTACCAGATTTAGGAAGTTGAGAACCTATAGCAAGCCCTATGGCCGCTGCAACAACACCTACAATCGCAGTTTTCTTCATTTGGGTTTTTAAAGATCATTGGCAGAATATCGGCTTTCTACTGAACTGACCACCGCCTAGCAGTAGTTGGACTTACCCCATAAATTCCAGCAATCTTTTTCCAACTCCAGCCGTAACTTCTATATCTGTTAATTCTGTTTCTTTTAGGCATCACATGAAAAAGGACTGACTTTTGCCAGCCCTTTTATTCAATGACCCATCCGAAGGGATTGATTTAGCTTTTAAGGTTTAG
Source organism: Prochlorococcus marinus XMU1408 (assembly GCF_003208055.1). Lineage (NCBI taxonomy): Bacteria > Bacillati > Cyanobacteriota > Cyanophyceae > Synechococcales > Prochlorococcaceae > Prochlorococcus > Prochlorococcus marinus. The sequence continues at coordinate 4,539 of NZ_QJUE01000004.1, read as the reverse complement.
AAGCTAAAAACTGTTTCAACAACAACACCTGTGTCGTCATCACCAGTACTTGTATCTTCAACGGTGAAGAAACCAGGAGTAAGTGTAACGTTGTCGTTCAATGAATAAGTGTAAGAAACTTCAAATCCTGTTGAGTCTTCAGAATCACTGCCATCAACATCAGTTGAATTGTAAGCAGCACTTAATGTTCCTGGACCAACTTCATAGTCAACACCAACGAACAAATCAGTTGCATCAGCACCTGTTTCTGGATCATTTGTGTCATAAGCAACGCTGATAGTAGCTGGGATTGACTCAGGGCTGTAGTAGATACCGCCACCGAATGTGTCGTATCCAGTTGTTCCACCTTCACCGTCGTTTGAAGCGATTACAAGACCGCCACCAAAGCCGTCGCCGTTATAGCCAAGAGTGAAAGTTGAAACATCATCACCATCATCAGCGCCGATTCCTACTGTAGAAGAAGCACCACCAACAGAAACGAAACTTACAGAGGCAACTACGCCATTGTCTCCAGAGTAAGTAACACCAACTCCAGGACCAGTTTCGTTACCAGCCAATGAGTAAGGCATGCTGCCTAGTCTGAAAGCGTCTGAATAAGCAGAAGTTGTTGCAGCAACAACATCATCCTGATCAAGTAACGGTCCAGCAGTTACTGAAAGATCGCCAACTGGGAAAGAGTAAAAAAGATCTTTAACAGTAAGATCAGAACCACCACCGTAAGCGCTGTCCATAGATGCTAATGGACCAGATGCGTTACCAGCTTTAATACCAGTAACAAGCAAGTCTTCGCCGCTAAAGCTAGATTTCATGCTAAGTACATACTTGTATTGCATATAAAGTTCTTCTTCCGTATCTGTTGTTCCACCGTCAGCAACAGAACCAACAGTAAAAAAAGCACTTCCACCAAGAGATGTAGTTGATGAAAATGCAGTATCTGCATTAGCGGCTATTGGAGCCATAAGGCCTAGAGCAGCAGGAGCTACCAGCAAACGCTGAAAAAGCTTCATTGTGTCCTCACACAAAATAAATTTAAATTATTCTTGTAAAAAAACAGACAATCTGAAGTATTAATAGCTACATAAGACAGTTGCTCGATCATTGGCAGAATATCGGCTTATTACTGAACTGACCACCGCCTAGCAGTAGTAGGAGAAACCTTATTTCTTAGGCAAATACTGTCTGAAACTACTTGACTTAACAGACTTAGAAATTTGGTCTAAAAGGATACTTCCCTTGCTTGATGGATTTGGACAGAATGAACTTATGGATGAACCTTTATTTTTAAAAGTCAGACCTGGGGACGCTGTTTTATATGAAAAGGACCAAATTGGAAAAGTTCTTTCTTTTGCTGGCGGCTCTCGTGATCCTGATGCACCCTCACTCTTTCAAATTGCCAACGTAGATTCTGGCGAAATCCGTTGGATTCATGGGGAAGAAGTTACTGAAATAGTTTGCGAATATCGAACAACAATTAAAAAGCCTTCTTCGCTTTACGAGGAAATAAAGCAGTTGTAAAAAAGAGAGGCAAATAGCCTCTCTTTTGATTATTCCTTTTAATTCTGCAAAGATCGCAGTTGTCTTTTTTGGGGATGGTGAAGGGAGTAAAGAGTTTCATAAAGCCTCTTTTCTTACACCTTTGGTCTAATCCTTCTTTTTTTTGGATGGGAGTAGGGAAGCACTACCCCAACCGAACATCATTACTTCAAGAGTACTTTTTATATTTATTACATCGGTGCATGGAATGTTCAATACCTGTATCACCGAAAATTTTTAACCCCTCCCTGCCATGACTTCAATCAATAATTCTTCAGCAGCTAAATTCCTAGTTCTTTTTTGTATCCCTGCGCTACTACTTGCATCAGGTTCATTTGATGTTGCTTCTTCCGTAATCGTTTAATTAGAACAATGCCTTCAAAATTCTCACCTGATTTTTACGAATCTATCCTTGAAGCTTCAGACAAAGGTGAGCTTTGGGGAATAGAAAATAGTGATTTAACCCCGCTAGAAATTCAGTTGCTTCTTTCTCATGACTTCAACTGATAAACAAGCATTTGATAAAGCAGCATTCGAAAAGAAGGCTTTTAAGTTTGTTCCTTTTCTTATTTTGGGAAAAATTATATTTGCCGTTTGGTTTATTTCTTACTTGGTGAAACTCTAATTTTTAAGCCATTGATCACCGCCAAGCAGTAGTAGCAGAAACACCCCAGAAACATTCGCTTTGTACTACATCACTGCGATATCTCATCTGATTAGATTTTCATAAGTATAGGTTTTAGAAAATGTTTACTGCATATCACGCAATCATGTTCGCAGTTTTATTGATAGGTGGGGCTGGAGTTATTTTTCAAGCCTCCTCAGGAGATGATTCTTTAGCAAATAATCTAATTCCAGTTAAGGCTACTGAAGCAAAATTCGACTTAAACACTTACTAGCTTGACAGTCGATTTACTTGGGGGCATTGGCCCCAAGTTTTATGGATCAAGTAAAAACAGGTTAAAACAAGAAACCCCTCTAGAAATTCCAATAACTAAAGGGGTTATTAATCGACTCGTACTATATAAAGTCAATTATGTCTTGATGAGGTTTGGCCTCAATTAAATATATAGGCGAAATCAAGTTAGAAAACAAGAAAAGATTGGATAGCCCTACCTAAACCGAACATCAGGACTCAATAAATCCTTTTTAAATTAGGACCATATTGATGGCGTGATACGGAAGCATCATCAAGCTAGATCGGGGGACGGTCGTCGAAATCCCAGTCCCCTCTTCGCTAATTCATTAAAAGTTCATTAAGTCTGCACTTTTTTTGTAATCAAAACCATTAGTCAACCCTCCAACGTGGGGGTTCTCTTTTTCAGTTATCGTTTAGGACTAAAAAAATGGACATGAATCCTTTCAATCCGTTACTCCAACATTGCGAAGAGTTCTACGGAAAAATACTTTCCATAAAAGAGCCATTAAACAATTTTTATTTAAAACTACGACTAAGCAAAGCCAACGCCAACGCTTAAAAATTATGTACGGAATCAACGAAGTAGCAATTATTGCAAGCTTGGCTATACCCACTGGGTTGTTTATTGGCTTTTCAACAATCCTTGTTAATAGACTTCGCCAATGTATGTAATGACCACATCTACTCCAGCACAACCAAAGAAGAAATCATGGTTCGGACTAGGTGAGTTTATTGGTGGGATTCTGTTTGATCTTTACGCTCGTTACTAATCAATAGACCAACGCCTGGCAGTAGTAGGACTCACTTCATAAATTCCGGCAATCTTTTTTCAACTCCAGCAGTAATTTCTATATCTGTTATTTATTATTTTTCCAGACATACATCTAAGCCATTCTTCCAGTTAAAGCAAAATATCTCACGAATTGTTCAGAATCCTTTTAGTCTATAAAAATAAGGTGTTCCTTCGTATGATGCTGTTATCGACTGCCTTGTTTTTTCCTGACTATGGAAGTTCAGGAGTTCCTTGGGACCTTCTTTTATTGCATTTTTATTTCTTTGCAATAGCTATTCCATTCCTAATGATTTTTAACGCAGCTAGAAACTCTGATCGTGAAAATCCAAACAGAGTTAAAGATGAAACGACAAGGTACCCAGATTTACATCCGAGAGCCTAATTGCCAGTAGAACTTTTTCTATTTGAGCTTTTTATTAGATACTAGCTTTAACGCTAGATGCAGCTATTTGCTTTTCTGTTGTTATTTCTAATATTGTCCGTTGAAATCATTAGTTATCAAATAGTAGTCATATAAGCAAGAAAACCAATAGGAACGAAAAGCAATGCAGCGATCGTATAGCGAACAAATTTGCCTGTTCCAGAATCTCTTGAATAATCAGTGAAATGCTTTGTGTTATTCCACTCGGACCAATTCTTTGGACTGTTATCAGATGATGTCATTGTGAGTTAAGCAAATACGGTAGTACCAACTTCATAAGCACCAACTAATAAAAGAAGTGCAGGAAGATTCCATAGAACGATTAGTTTTGCAGCAGTAGTTTTGTTAATTGCAAGCATGACTAAAAGTTTGGTTGAGTTGGTTTTAAAAAGATGAATACAATATAAATAGAAGCTTTTAATAGTAGTAGGACGGTTGAAGTAGGGCTATCCAGTTCGGGCTATTTATACTTATTAGAGTCATCAATAGATCTAATCATTGGATAAATATCTCTCTAACTAGTTGCTGTATTTGGTGTTTGATGTTTAAAGCGATTAAGGATTAGAAGAAGCCGTACCGGACCGAATCTTTGATTAACAAAGCTAATACTTTATGTTTTTTGCATCAACGCAATTCCAGTAATGACAACCTCTTCTAACGCAGCTTCTTCTCAGGTAATCACTGAGTACGGCAAGCAAAACATCTTTGGCCGTGAAACACAGCCACAGCTTGTCGAGGATTACACAAGCTACCCAGAAGAAGCAGAGAAGACAAATGGTCGTTGGGCGATGATTGGCTTTTTTAGTCTTCTCGTTTCTTACTTCACAACTGGTCAAATCATTCCTGGAATCTTTTGAGCACTGAATCGCCTTC
>NZ_QJUE01000003.1 GCF_003208055.1 Prochlorococcus marinus XMU1408 | reverse complement strand
GTCTCTTCAATCTTTGATTAGGAGCTTTGAGTAACTATTAAAGTTAGTTAGCCCCCTCTTAAAAAAGGGGGTTTTTTATTCCAAAGCTCAAAATATACAAATTTGAGAACCTTACGAGTCAGCTTCCCTCAGATTGGCCCTAAAACTGTTAACTTGCTTTCTTCGTTTTTATCCAATGTTGGATGAACTTAGAGAAACAACACGCCAAACTTTTAAAACTTCAAGCTAAAGCGGATGCTTGTACTTCAAGAAAAGAGGCTCTAAAAATTTTAAAAAAGTCTGATAAGGCTATCCATAAACTTTCTAGGCCATAGACGATCGACTAACAGTAGTAAGACTAACCCCATAGATTTTTGGAATCTTGGACCAGGCCCAGCCATAACTTCTGTAACTGTTAATTCTTGTTTTTCCAGCCGAACATCTCAGCCATCTTTCAAGTAATTGAATAGATCATGAACAACCTAGCTTTAACAAAAAGCGTATTAAGAAATCAGAAAGTCCTCTCGCTGCTCAACTTGTAACATTTAAGAAAGGCGTATTTACTTCTCACAAATCTTCAGTTTTTGAAGAAAGACAAAAGCAAGCTCGTGAAGAAGTTGCAGCAATGGATTCTTAATTCAGAATTGAATTGTTGACAGTCGATCGCTAGGGAGCAGTTAGCCCCCTATTTTTTTGGTATAAATCAACTACAGCACTTCGACTGACTGGTAGTAAGTAATCAAACATGACTAATCGCTATGACTGAAGAATGGAAACCAACAACCGATCAAATAAATGAAGTAATTAGCAGCAGTTGTGAATTTATTAAAGACGAAGTCAATGACTTACTTGAAGAACTCCAATGCCCTCCCGACTACATAGCTGGAATTTTGAAATCAATAGCCAGCGATTTTAAGAGTAAGGAAAAGAAAGATGCATGAAATAGGAGAGGATCCACTATTCCTTCAGGTGAAATCCAGGGACACTGTTTTAATTGGTGAGGATGAAATCTGCAAAGTTCTCTCATTTGTTGGAGGTGCTAGAGATCCACTTGCTCCCACACTTTTTCAAGTCGCAAATGTAGATACAGGCGAAATTAAATTTGTGCATGGGGAGGAAGTAAGAGAAATAGTTTCAACGTACGAGCAAGAAGTACAAAAAAGACTTGAATCTTCTACTGAAGGGCCACTAAGTGCCTTCCTTCCAACCGTTGCAAACTATGAGAAAAAAATAGGCAAAAAGAAATTAAGTGGGATTAGACAGAACCGACAAAAATCACCAACAAGAAACCCCTCTAGAAATTCCAATAACTAAAGGGGTTATTAAATTGACTCGTACTATATAAAGTCAATCTATGTCTTGATGAGGTTTGGCCTCATTTGATTTATAGGCGAAATCAGCTAAGAAAACAAGCAAAGCTTGGAAAGCCCTACCCCAAACGAACATCAATACTTCAAGAGTACTTTTTATGCTATTAAAACGGTGAATGGAATGTTCAAGCCCTTTCTCACCGAAAAACTTTCACCCTCTACATACCATGACTTCAATTAATAATTCTTCAGCAGCTAAGTTCCTAGCTCTTTTTTGTATCCCTGCGCTAATCCTTGCATCAGGTTCTTTTGATGTTGCTACTTCTGTAATCGTTTAATTAGAACAATGTTCTTCAAACTTTTCAGTTGATTTTTACGAATCTATCCTAGAAGCTTCAGATAAATGGGAGCTTTGGGGAATAGAAAATAGTGATTTAACCCCGCTAGAAATTCAGTTACTTCTTTCTCATGACTTCAGCTGATAAAGCAGCATTCGAAAAGAAGGCTTTTAAGTTTCTTCCTTTTCTTATTTTGGGAAAAATTATATTTGCCGCTTGGTTTATTTCCTACTTGGTGCAACTCTAACTTTTGTCTAGTTTTCAATTCATGGACCACCTCCTAGAAGAAGTTTGACTAACTCCATAAATATCAGCAATCTTTTTCCAACTCCACCCATAACTTCATACCTGTTAATTCTTGTTTTCTTGGTAATGTCTAGTGAGAACCAACAAGTCCTGCGACTTCGCCAAAAACACTTTATTTCATGGATTTTAAAAAAGCACTAAATCTCAATAGTTATGAATGGTGGAGAAACCATAGAAGATTCGTTACTTTTGGTGGATTCTTAGTTCTATTGGGATGCTGGGTCAATCCTGTTATTCAAGAATCAAGGAATAAAAATTTGTGTGTTCGTACATATTCAGAGCTTTATACCGTCCCTGAAGTTCTTGAAAAATTTAATGCGAAACAATTAGAAGAGTTCGGACTTGATACAAATGACTTTGCTAAAGCTTTGGCATATCAAACCTGTACGAGTCAAAAAGCTATTGGTAAATAAATGAAAATAAAAACAATCCTAAAAACTATTGGATCTCTTCACTTGTTTTTGGGTGTACTGCTAAAAACATATTGATTTTTTCTGTTGATACCATTGCCCCATCAGTCTCAGCAGAAACATTGTTATTTATTAGAGGGACCGCAGGTGTTGTTGCATCAACAAATATGGTATTGCTTTATTATTGATAATTTCTAGTTCCATTAGAGATCACGAATCTGTCAAGAAAGTTTTACTAGGTGAATTGGTATTAATGTCTTGCCTCTTAATAGTTGCAGTATTCATTACTCTTAATGCAGGAGTTATTGTTGATGCTGGTCCACCACCACCGTTTTGGATTGTTCTAATTGCAAATCCAGTTTTGTGTACTTATGGATTACTAAAAGGTAAATAAATGAAAAAAATTTAGTATTTATTACTCGCTTTTGCTGTCTTGACCTTCCTGATCACACTAATGGATCAGAGCGTTTGTCCTTCGTCTCTATAGCCATTAATTTTAGAAATGCTTTAATGCCGAGTGAGAACCAATAAGTTCTGGACTTCGACTACCAGATTTTATTTTTGGATTCGCTAGAGGTTGCCGCTGAAGCAATCCTTAGTAACTCGAAATTTTTATATTTTCTATTCAGTCCAATGTTGGTGGGGTGTGGAATATATATTTGCGAAACAGATTTAAGTACAAAAAAGGAGATAGATATACAAGCTGACTCTTTAAGAGCAGTTCTTAGAAATTCACTTAATTGGTTAGGCAGCTTTTTATGTATTGTTTTAGTTTTTATGGCATCCACTATCTAAGAGTTCCTCTTCTTGATTAGGTTACATGAACCAACTTCTCCACTACTTTCACCAGAGCAAAAAATCTTGTTGGGTATTGGTTCATTATTCAACTAATTAAATTCAGAGCACCTTTAATGATGGTTATCTATTCATTAGATCTACGCTCATTCTTAAGTGCAGCATTAAAAAGAAAGTAATTATGAAACGCTTTTAACTACTCGCCCTAACCGCTGGGCTTCTCTCTCCTATCGCTGCTAAGAATGAATTTAATTAAATCATTTGAATACAAAAAAAATATGTATAGCCTTAACTCTCCTTGCTCTGTTATTATTTTTTAATAATTAATTAAAATTGAAAGAATTTAACCCTGAAAATATTAGTCTTCTTACTTGTAAATCAAGATTTGATTTATGGATACAATTTATAAATCTTAAAAGTGTATCTGAAATTGCCGAAATAGGTGTTTTTAGAGGATTATTTGCTTCTCAAATACTTAAAAATTGTTTATCTATAAATAGATACTATATGATTGACCCATGGAAAAAATTAAAAGATTGGAATAAACCTTTAAACATTGATAATCAAACTTTTGAGCAATGTTACTTAGAAACTCTAGAGAGAACAGATTTTGCGAAAAGTAGAAGAATAATTCTAAGAGGAAAAACCACGGAAGTAATAAATCAAATAGATGATGAGTCTTTAGATCTTATATATATTGATGGCGATCATACATTGAAAGGAATATCTATAGATCTATTAAATTCATATTCAAAAGTAAAAGATGGAGGATACATTGCTGGGGATGACTTTTGCGTATCAATATGGCAACACAAATCAAATTATGAACCTACTTTAATATTTCCATATGCAATTTATTTTGCTGAGGCAGTAGGAGCCCATATTTATGCATTACCTTTTAATCAGTTTGTAATTAAAAAAGATATAAAGAAAAAAGATTTTAAATTTATTAATTTGTCAGGTGATTCTAGATATAATAATAGCTCTTTATTAAAACAATTTGAAATACAACTCAAAAATATTGAAATATAATCCCATCAATTCACAATCGCAATATTTGGCCTAAATAATCTTTTAATTTTGGCTTTCCTTCGGGCTTCATAACCAAATGAGCGCGCCCTTCAATGTCGACTACATAATCATCAAGTTGACCTTCTTTTCTCAATTTATATAACGTACTGGGTGATCTATAACCCAATAATTCGCTTGGTTTAGTTACTTTTGAAATTCCAAATAACAAATCACTGAATTAAATGAAGCTAAGAGAATAGTTTAATCGAGGGTTGCCATCAGACTTAGATCCGATGTTGCAGCGAAATGGAAAGTCATTGAGTTAACAAGCAATCATCAGGGTCCTTGGTTGATGGGATGATGTGGGTCATCCAAAGGGGCATTTGCTATCTAGCATCAACTATCCCTAAATAGACAACTAAGGAATCCGTTCATGAGCCTGTAGCTCATCCGTAAATCCAAAAGCCATTGGACTGGTAAGACGATCAGGGAAAAGAACACCATCCAAGTGATCTTTTTCATGCTGAACGACTCGTGCATGGAAGTCATGAAATTCTTCTGTATAGGAAACCCCCTCTTGGTCTTGCCATCTCAGGTGAATATGTCTCCAACGCTGCACCTCACCACGCAAGCCAGGTACGCTGAGGCAACCCTCCCAACCAGCGATCGATTCCTTTCCAATTGATTTGATAACAGGATTGATCAATACAAGTTCAGGCAAAGGAGGAGCATCGGGGTATCGAGGGTTATGGTCCATACCAACAACAAGAACCCTCCAAGGTTCATCGATCTGCGGTGCAGCTAGCCCTGCTCCAGAACAAGCCAATTTAGTATCGAACAGATCGTCTATTATTCCCTGTAGACGTTGACTACCAAACCAGTCATCAGGGATTTCTTGTGCGCGTCTACGCAATGCCGGATGACCAATTCGTAGAACATTCCGAATCCCCATATACCAATCATGCCGTCAGCAATAGCTTACCTAGACTAAGCGCATGTGAATGATATTAGTTCTGAACAATACTTTTGTCAGAAGAGCCTAAAAGGATGTCCTTCTGCCTAGAAAATCTAGAAGATATATGCGATGCTCAGTTGACTTGTAATTATTTTGGATGGCATTGGAGACTACAGTATTTACTTTCAAGATTTCTGTTCCGTTTGCAGATTGGGCTAAGGGATTTGATAGTCCTGAGGTTGTTGCAATGCACGAGACTAACGCAATAAAACCTTTATACAGAGGTATTAGTAAAGATGATCATGAATCAGTTGTCGTGATCCATCAAGCAGAAGAGGGTGTTGCAAAAGCGTTTTTTGAAGCAAGTAGAGAAGCTGTTGAAGCTACAGGTCATATATATGATTCAACCGTTATTACCAGTTATTTAGCAAGTTAAGAGAAATGGAAAAACTATTTATTGTGTGTACTTTTGACTGCTCCTTTGAGTACTACGAAGAAACTATTGAAAAGTTTGTCAAAGAATATGGAGATGGAGTTGTTATTGACTATGACCTAAACAAAATCAATAATCATAAATCACACTCTTTCTATAACGTCACAAGCTTAGAAGCTTTTGCAAAAATCCTCAATAATCCTTTTGCTATAGAATGGGACAAAGCTAACAACTGCAAAGATATTGTTTATAGGCTAGAAGGACCTTTGTAAACTCTTGTTATTGGATAGCCTAAAAATAAATTTTTATAAGAGTCATTATATTTATATTTCGGTATACCCAATTAATCAGTAGTAGCAACCGATCTTGGTCGTAAAGGCCGTATCTAATTCTTCGGTTTACAACATTTTAAATTCCATGTAGTCGAGTCAAAGTAGATATGTCCTTTGAAATGAATGTAATGTATTCCTCTTTATTTGACGCAGTATTCGCTGATTCATTCTTCTCTCCTATGAGAACAGTTTATGTTGTTTCTGATAGTCAGTTGGAAGAAATCAAGCGTAACCAAAGAGAAGAAGAACTCGAGAATATCGAGACTTCTCGTAAGAGACTAGAGGAGAGTTATCAGGCTCGAGTCAAAGTTCTCGATGAACGTGAGCATGAACTACAAGAAGAGATCAAAGCTCTTGCTCCAACTAAGAAGGAGAAAGAGAAAGTCACTACTTAGTAAATACGGTCAGTGGATGAGAGACAATTATGAGGGGGCAATTAGCTCCCTTTTTTCATTGCTTTCTTTGTGTAATTGCTCTGAGCGAACCCATAACAATTGAAAGGTCTGCAGATCAATTATTGATTCATTATTAAGCCCTAATAACTGATATAAAAGGGATTTAGGATGAGATGAAGTTAAAGAGCCTTGATTTTTAGGCATTAAGACTCATTGATATTCTGTAGCCGTTGATACAAAAATAAGCAACCTTATAGAAATGGAGCATTTGCGATGCCCCTTGGGAAACCACTCCACGTAACACCTCAGGGTGGATCAATTCTTTGCTTAGAGGGCTTGACTGGAAGAATTTTTAGAGCTTGTTCTGTGAATCAATGCACTTATACAGGTAATCTTCACAGTGCAAAATCGTTTTTAGACTTTATCGAAAACAAAACTAATAAATTTCTTCCTTCTGGAAAAAAGAACGAAAAGATCCCATCTCAACGTAAAACAACTCTTAAATGGAATGAAGACGGAAGTCTATCTTCTATTGATATGGCAAGAATATTGAATCGTCTTGAAAAAACACATTTGACCGAATGTGATCTTTCTTGCGAATGGGGAACTTCGAGTTTGTAGGTAATTAGCCTCTCTTTATCAATTAATCAATTAAAAAAATTTAGTTGTAACTTCTAGTCATCATCACGGAGGTACAAGTTATGTCCGTCAGAGAGGTTTTTCCCAGTCTGTCATTTTTAGTGTCTTTAGTCATATTGATGTCATATAGGGAATGAAAGCCATTCCTACAGCGGAGATTTAGCTTGAGGCTGTCTTGTTACGTGAACAAAGTGTGAGCTTCAGTATTTGTTTCTCTGATATTTCTATTCAAACCAGATGGAGTATCTAAAAATCTTTTGAATTGATTTTTATTTGATGGCTAAGGGTTTTTGGCTCGTTACTACAACAGTTACCAATCCAGCTTTTGCTGAATATGTTGAAGCCTTTCAACCTTGGGTTGAATCTGTAGGCGGATCAGTTCTTGCGAAGGATATGGAGGGACAAACTGTCGAAGGTAAGGGTGGAAAGTTAGCTGTCATTATTGCGTTCCCATCAAAGCAAGCTGCCATTGATGCTTATAACAGTTCGGAATATCAAGAGCTAAGCAAGTTACGCTGGGCTAATTCAACAGATACCAACATCACCATTATGGATGGCGATGTAACTCATTAATAAATGTTCCGTTTGATTTGACTGGATTTAACGGCTAAAGAAAAATGCTCTTAAGATGGTGAACCTACTTTTAGGTTCAAAGTGAAAAAGGTTATTTCATTGATTTTTGCCCTTTCAGTTATTGGAAGTCCTTCTCTTGCTTGGGGTTGGGGAGGAGAAGGTGGTTGCTCTTATTCAAAAGACAAAACAAATCAAGATTCTAAAACTGAGCAAGTAGAAGAAACTGACGCCTAAGTTGGAAGAACAAGTAAAGCTGCCAGAATTTTTAATTGAATATTTTTCTGGGATAGAAAATGGTGATTTCTATGAAGAACCAGTCGAAGGAGAATATCCAGATTGGTAGCTGCAATGAAATTTGAGTATTATTTCCGAGAGCGGCAAAAGAGAGTTTGAGCCTTTAATAGAGAGAATTTGGCCCATTCAAGAACATGACCAGAAAAGAGTTCATGGATAAGTTCTTTGATCTTTGCAAGGACGCTCAAGAAGAAATTCCACCAAATGTGATTGCAGAAATTCTCAGAGATTATGCAGATAGGTTGGATTAGATGAAAAAACTCTTTTCTTTTGTTCTTGGTCTTATTTTGTTCTTCTGCCCTCTTGCAGCTCAAGCAGAAGATATTGAGCTAATGCCGCAAGAGGAAATAGCTGAAGCACCTGCACTTGAATCAATGACGGAAGAGCAACTAAACGATTTACTGGGTGAGGAAATGTATTTAGGTACTCTTGATTTGCGAGGCAACAAGGTTGATACCAAGAGGTATTACAGCAAGAAAAAGAAAAAATAGAGAGGAAAGCCCTACCTCAACCGAACATCATTTTAGAGAAATTCTTTTTTATATTCACTTAGCAAGAGCGAGTAACTTCTACTAAAAACAGGTTGCGTTCAAGCTCTAGTCAGAGAAGGGGGTAGTCGTCGAAATCCTATCCCTTTGCTCACAAATCATAAAAAGTCATTAGGTCTGCACTTTTTTTGGTAAGCAAAAACTCAGGTTAAGCCTTGCATTTCCTACATACCGGGCATAACCAGTCTCTTCAATCTTTGATTAGGAGCTTTGAGTAACTATTAAAGTTAGTTAGCCCCCTCTTAAAAAAGGGGGTTTTTTATTCCAAAGCTCAAAATATACAAATTTGAGAACCTTACGAGTCA